>JAGLSF010000307.1 GCA_023136305.1 Spirochaetota bacterium | reverse complement strand
GGCAGTAGAGAGTCCCTCTACTGTCTTTTTTTGTCTAACGACACCTCCTCCTTCCATCATACAGTAGGTTATCCGATCCCCCGTTGCTAAATGAGTCGCCGGTACTACGTCTGTCGCCTCATAGGCTCATCTTGGTACCGGTGATATGTACTTCGAAGTAACTTCAAAAGTTACTTCTTGATACTCAGCCGCCCCAGGCGGTGTACCCCGGCTAATTATTCGAGTTTAGGCCATTAAAGTAAAAAATCCCCCGGCTTCTGCCACTGGCTTTTCTCCTGCTGGGAAAAAAGCTGGTTTGGATCCAATATGTAGTAACCGAGTGCCGCATACCCCTTCTTCCTGCGGTCGAACATGTGCCGGGTCATTTCGATATTACCATCAACATAATCGTATATCACCACTTCCTCTTTGTTGTCATGCATACGGTGTAAACGCCCTGCATACTGCTGAAGTATCCCTTTCCATGATACAGGCATTGTTAAGAAAAGCGTGTCAAGCCGGGGCTCGTCGAACCCTTCGCCGATATATCTGCCGGTGGCAAGAATGACCCAGGGCTGTGCTTCGGGCATATCAGCAAGTTTCTGCATGGATTCCCTCCGCTTTCTTTCCCGTATACCCCCATGAAGAACAATGACAGTGCCGTTCAATCCGCTTAATCGTTCTTCCAACGCATCAAGGTGATCTCGCCGCTCGGTCAGGATTAATGGATGTTTTTCTTCTTTCAATGCTTTCTTCACATCTCGTACGATCATATCTGTCCGTTTGTTGTCTTCAATTATCAACCGGTATACCTCATGGATTTTGGTTTTATCTTCTTGAGAATTGTCAGTGAAGGCAGTCTCTGTGTATCGAAGAATTACCTTATGCTCGAACCCTCTCTGCAAAGCTGCGCTGCGTGGGCTTTGCCTATACCGGATCGGACCGCATTGCATGAAGATGATCGGGTGATGCCCGTCTTTTCGAATCGGTGTGGCAGTAAGTCCGGTAATATATTTTGCCTTTACTTTGCGTAAAACGTTTTCGAATGTAAATGCTGAGAGGTGATGACATTCATCAACAATAACATATCCGTATTCTGCCACCATATCCTCGACAGCTCCCTTCCGGTGCAATGATTGGAGCATGGCAACATCAATGATACCAGAAGTTTTTTTCTTTCCTCCACCGAACTGTCCGATCGAATCGGGCTTAATATCAAGAAATGTCGCAAGCCGTGCGTGCCATTGGTCCAGGAGTTGTTTCCTGTGTACCAGGATGAGAGTATTGGTCTTGCGTGCTGCAATAAGATTGGCTCCAACGACAGTTTTGCCAAAGGCGGTCGGAGCTGAAAGCACACCGGTATCATGCTTTAGCAAAGCAGCAACCGCTTCCTCTTGCTTGTCCGAGAGTTTCCCGCTGAAGGAAGTACTGATCCTCTTGCCTTTGTACCTCTCATCATTAAGATCTGTTTTTACTCCAAGGAATTTGAGCAATTCAGTCACTTCATCCCGGCATCCGCGGGGAACAGCAATATGCTTTTCGAATTCCTCGGCACATGATATCACTCTGGGTTTGCCGAAGGTTGAAAGACGCATGGCCTGTGCACGGTAGAATTCCGGATTCTGAAATGCGGCTGTGCGGATAATGCGATTGATAACAGCGGGAGGGAGATACTTCTTTTCTATATAAAGCAGGTTTGACAGTACAAGTCTTACTGACGATGGCAACGGGCCTGTTATTTCTGGGACTTTCACCCGTCCGGATGGCGGGATCAGCCACGGTTCTTCTGACATTTCATCGTCAATACTCATCCTTACCCCGATGACTCTTCCCTTACGGGCCGCTTCCTCCTCGATTGCCTGCATTTTCACTTCGGACAAGCGTTTTACGGACCCAAGATATGCCCACTGATCGTGATATGGTTTGAACTTATCATCAATAAACAGAGCGTTTCCCTTCTTGGCAGGTTCAGCCTGCAGGGGAAAGGCAATCAGATTGCCGAAACCTCCCTGCGGCATGGTATCTTGGTTGGGAAAGAACCGGTCATATGAGTCAAGCCCCACCTGATGCCTGTGTTCCATTGTTTCGGTCAATAACGAACATCCGAACCGCCTGGCAAGCCGTGCGGGAACAGGAGATTCAAAGAAAAACCACACATGAGCGCCCTTGCCGGACCGGGAACGCTCAACCGCGCATTCAATATCCTTGTCGCGGCAGGTTTTTACAAATGCAACTACATCCTCGTGCCACCCCTTCTTGTCAAAATCGACTGCGAGGAAACGGCAGGTCTCATCCGTAAGCAAGGGATAGACACCTACTGTGATTCTTCCTGACAAATGGTCTCTGACTATGTCTTCTGTGAAAGGAACAAGCTCCCGATGCTCACAGTCAGCGCATTTGACGCGTGGCTTCCTGCATGTTCCCTTTACCCATTCATTACGACACGCAGGAGAATATCCGCTCCTGCCTTGTCTGTTCTCCCACCGTTTGGCAAACACATCCGGCCTGCCGCGAAATAGGGACATAAACAGTTGTATATTTCCATCACTTATTCTATTCCTTCTCTCCTCCACTCCCTTCGCCTGCCACGCCGAAGGTTTTCGCGAAGGACGGATGGGAGAGGATAGAGGTGAGGGTGAATAGTCTCTGTTTCCGTCCTCTGCAACAAACGTCCCGGCAGGTTCTTCCTGCTGATAGTATTGTTCCCCTGTCAGCTCCGCTCTCTGATTCTCAAGCTTTTCCAATACAGAGGCAAGAATCTCTCGTTTTGAATCAAGGGCTGCCATCTGCTCGCGGACCGATTTTATTTTTTCTTCAAG
>JAGLSF010000306.1 GCA_023136305.1 Spirochaetota bacterium | reverse complement strand
GTTTGTGTCCGTTGTATTTAAGTAAATTCTCAATTCTTCCCAGGGTACCGTGTATCTTTTCAACGAGGTCGTTCTTCTTCTTTTCATTGCCGCTGAATCGCCGTTTTACCTCATCGATCTCCTGTATGAGCCGGTCAATGACACCGGTCAGCTCTTCCCTGAGACCCTCCAGTTTAACCTCCTGATCATGTATGGTACTGGTATTGTCCTGGATTCGCTCCCTGTTCTTTTCGATCATCTCACCCAGGTGGTTCACCTCGGAGAGATAGCTGCCCAGTTTTTCTTCCTGTGAATGCCTGAGCTGCCCTATTTCAACTATGTTTTTTTCGAGTTCCTTTATACGCCTTTCAATTGATTTTTGCCGCTCTGTCGAATCCGTGATAACGGCCTGTTTCTTAACGATCTCATCCTCGATCTCCTGTATCCTCTCCCCTGCATGCCGTACTTTGGAATCGATTGTTTCGAGGGCAGCCTCCTTTTTGTATATCTCATTCCTGATGCCCATTATTTCGCCCTCAATCTTCCGCACCCGCTCAATTGCCTGCTTGATCCGCCTGTTGAGTGAACCCACTTCACCGTTCAGCTTCTTTTTTACATCAATGAGCTTTTTCAGACGCTCGTCGTGTTTCACGACCTGAGACTGCAGACTGTGAACTCGTCCATAGTTGTAGAGCCTCTCATACTCGATCTCTTCGGACTTGAACTTCCGGTAATTACGGGCCTGCTCGGCCTGCCTCTCGAGGTTCCTATAGTCCTTTTTCACCTCGTTAATGATGAGGTCCAGCCTTACAAGGTTTTCCTCTGTTGCGGTGAGTTTGCGGTGGGACTCGCGTATCTTCATCTTGTAGCGGGTGATACCAGCCGCTTCCTCAAAGATGAGCATACGTTCTTCGGGCTTGTTGGAGAGGAGTACGTCGATATTCCCCTGTTCCATAATGGAATAGGCAGATTTTCCAATGCCGGTGTCGGCGAAGAGCTCGTGTATGTCCCTGAGTCGAACTGGGTTTTTATTTATAAAGAATTCGCTTTCCCCCGAACGGTAGAGCCTCCGTTTTACCGTTACCTCAGAGTATTCAATGGGAAGCAGTGCATCGTCATTCACCATGGTGAGAGCAACCTCAGCCACACCGAGGGGCTTGCGCTCGTCGGACCCGGAGAAGATAACATCCTCCATGACCTCGCCCCGGAGAGACCGCGCATTCGCCTCACCGAGGACCCAGCGGATGGCATCGACGATGTTGCTCTTGCCGCAGCCGTTGGGGCCGACAATTGCCGTTACACCGGGTCTGAAGAGGAGGGATGTTTTTTCAGCGAACGTCTTAAATCCATATATATCAATACTTTTCAAAAACACGTTCCCCTCCCCCTGCTGCTTTTCCTGATTTTACAATGAATGACGTTTTTTATCTATTCTTAGTTCCTATGTACCTGCAAGATAATCGTCACGATACACTTCCTGCTCTTTGGTGAGCCTGTCGATGCTGATCCCCATGGTCTCGAGCTTCATACGGGCCAATTCCTGGTCCTGCTCCAGGGGTATGTCATACACCTTGACTTCGAGATTCTTACCCTCCCGTGCACAGCGAATGAGTGAGAGGAACTGATTGGCGAAGCTCATATCCATGACTTCAGAGGGATGGCCTTCAGCAGCGGCGAGATTCACGAGTCTTCCCTTGGCGAGTACGAAAATATGACGGCCATCGCCCAGCTCATACTCCTCATTGTCCGGCCGGACTTCCCTCACTGACTTGGCAATCTCCCCGAGCTGCTTCAGATTGACTTCACAATCGTAATGGCCGGTGTTGCACACTACGGCGCCGTCCTTCATACTCTGGAAGTGACGCTTCACGATAATGTCCTTCATGCCCGTGGCGGTGATGAAGATGTCTCCAAGCTTCGCCGCCTCGTCCATGGGCATGACGGTAAAGCCATCGAGCATGGCCTTGAGCGCCTGTGTGGGGCTCACCTCGGTGACAATTACATGCGCGCCCATGCCGCGCGCCCGCATCGAACAGCCTTTGCCGCAGTGGCCGTACCCTGAGACCACGAAGTTTTTACCGGCCAGCAGTATTGAAGTTGCCCGCAGTATGCCGTCGATCGATGACTGCCCCGTACCGTAGACATTGTCAAAATCCCACTTGGTCTCCGCATCGTTGACAGCGATGACGGGATAGAGCAGCGCGCCGGCCTTCTCCATTGCCCGAAGCCTGTGCACACCGGTTGTCGTCTCCTCTGTACCCGCAATGACCTCATTGGACAGATCTGTGTGTTTCTGATGAATCGTATTGATGAGGTCCGCCCCATCGTCGAGGGTCAGGGTGGGCTTCATATCAATGGTCTTCTCAATGGCCCAGTAGAACTCGTCCACGCTCATACCATGCCATGCAAAGATGGGAATGCCATCGGCGGCCAGTGCTGCAGCAATATCATCCTTTGTGGACAGTGGATTACATCCCGACCAGGCGACTTCTGCTCCGGTTTCAACCAGTGTCTTGACCAGCACTGCGGTCTCCTTGGTAACGTGCAGGCATCCTGCTATGCGCTGCCCCTTGAGGGGCTTGTCCTTCATATGTTTTTCTCTGAGATGCATGAGAACGGGCATTCTCGACTCAGCCCATTCGACCTTTAATTTTCCGCTTTCAGCGAGTTTCAGGTCCTTGACCTTGTATTCCATGTGTTTTCCTTGGAGTAAAAAATTTCGTTTAACATAATGCTATTTGGATGGAATGTCGATCTAGTTCTGTGTGTAATTATGGGGACAGCTCACTTTATTCTATTGTTCACAGTATGGGTGCAGTAG
>JAGLSF010000305.1 GCA_023136305.1 Spirochaetota bacterium | reverse complement strand
TATTATGAGCTATTCTTGGCGGTAACGGATACTATAAGTCCAATAGTTTATGTCTATTTCAGTCGTAAAGTTCATGTCTTCTGCTTAAGCTTAAGGGTCCCACTATTTTCCAGGCGGACGATATTTGACACTCTTTTTTATAGCTTGGTCGACTTCTTCGGGAGTAAGAAGAACAATGGTCTTCATCTTGACCGCACCACTGGCGTTGACTATAAGCGATGCGGCAGAGATGCTCACATTGTCCGGCGTATCTGCAATGACGTAAAAGTCGTTATCGCCAAACGCAAAGTAGAACGCTTCCAGTGTTCCACCGACGCTTTTTATCACTTGTTCCGCCGCATCACGTCGTTTCGAGCCTCCTTCCTTAAGGAGTCCGCTTAATCCTTTTTCAGTATACGAACCTTGAAATAGATACTTAGGCATCTTACACCTCCTGTTGTAAATGCTTTCTGGGCCTCATCATCAAGTCCCAAACTTCTTCTCCCTTACCGGGGAGCTCGTAATTGAACCTTATTTTTAATGAGGACACCCCCTTTCAAGCGCACTCTCCTCAAAATTGATTTTATCAAGGATGCCTAACTCGGTGCAGGGCTGATGCGGTGTATCAGGGCACTCTACTATTAAATTAACTCGATTCTGTTGTCATTATTCCTCTTCTCCTGCTTCTATGAGCATGTCAACGATGGCGGTGTGACCTTTCTCCTGTGCGAGCATCAGGGCAGATTTTCCATCCTTATTCAAAACATTCACATCGGCCCCTGCAGTCAATAGCATCGTAACGGTATATGTATGACCACTCAGCGCAGCGATCATGAGGGCGGTTCTTCCATAACTGCTCCCCGCATTTACATCGGCTCCTGTATCCAGCAGTATCTGTACGACTTCGTCATAGCCATACCTTGCTGCAATTTCCAGAGCTGTTTCACCATTCTCATCAATTACATTCACGTCGGCTTTTGCCTGTATGAGAAGCTCCACTATTTCCATGTTGCCTCTATACGCCGTCCACATCAGAGCTGTATCACCTTCATCATTCATCCCATTTACGTCAGCTTCCGCCTGTAACAGAAGCTCCACCATTTCCGTGTTGCCCTTGCTTGACGCCCACATCAGGGCTGTCCATCCACTGACCGCATACCTCGCATTCACATCGGCTCCTGCCTGTATTAACAGCTCCATTATTGCTAAGTTGTCATGATGCACCGCCTTCACCAGGGCTGTCCATCCACCGACCCCGTGCCTCGCATTCACATCGGCTCCTGCCTGTAACAAAAGCCCCACTATCTCTGTGTGGCCATGCATCACTGCCTCAATCAGGGCTGTCCGGCCGTACATACTACTCGTATTCACATCGACTCCCGATTGTAATAGGGACCGTACAATATTTTTACGGCCGTGCCTCACCGCTTTCATCAAGGCAGAATAGCCGTCGTCTCGAGTACTAATTACACTTATTAATGTCATTTTCTCCAATGCTCGATAGTTATACTGGTGCAATCCTGTCTCTCCAACGACGATTGCTATATCGCGGTGTAGGATGACGTCGAGCGTTTTCAGACCGCGAAACCTTCTTACAAGCTTGAGATCCTTTGGATCAGAGGCGTCGAACAGCTTCAATCCAGCATTTCCATCGCATATGAAAAGCAGACCCCGATCGATTCCAAGACCATAGGGGCCATCCATTGGATAATCGGCTATCAAGTGCGGATTGCTGGAATTGCTGATATCGATGATTTCCAACCGATTGTTTTGTCCGCCGCATCTCGTCCCTCCGCGAAGGGTGACATACGCAGTGTCATCCTCGACAACCACTGGATCACAGCTTGTAACATGGGCAAATCTTGAAATCTGAATAGGGTGAGCGGGATCGTTGTTGTCGTATATGTACATGCCTCTCTGCCCGCCAATGAAAAGTTTATCCTCGTAGGGAAAAATGGTCTCGATATCCCACCCTATCTTTATCATTTTCCAAACAATTGGTTCGGCAGGATTGCTTATATCATATAGCTGCATATCACTGCCGCTCAGTGTATACAGATAGTCGTCGACGATAGTAAAACGGGCAAGTGATCCGCCCTTACCCGTAGATGAAGAAGGTCCCGCTGACTTATTGTGTACCAGTATCCCCGCCTCGTGCACCCCGAATGTGTGTCTTCCTTCGACCTCGAGATGATAGACTGTCGTCTTTTCATACCGGCTTGACAGACCGGTAATCGACAATCCGTCCCCGTTCATTCTCCTCAGAGTGTCGCCCACTTGCAGATGTCTGGCCTCCACCCATCGTCCTGAACCGAACATCCCCTGCTTATCTTCGGGAATAACCAAAGGCAGGGGACGTGATTCAAGTCGGTTTCCGTTCATCACGTAGAAGGGATGATACCCGGTTGTCTGTATCTCAATTGAATTCATCTGGATCGTGATCACGTTTCCTTCGTACTGATGTGCTCGATGTGTGTCAACCTTGGTTAGGGTCCATTCCTCCGAAGATGGATCATAGGCGTAGACTTCTGTTCCCTTCTTTACTGTTTCGATGGCACTTGGTCCATGAGCGGTAAGAACCTCGGTCCCGGAAGGGAAACAATAAAAGAATTCAGTACGAGCGTACTCCCAACCGACGACAATGCCCTGTCTACTATCAACTTCCTCAAAATGAGAGGCTGTTTCAAGTTCATCCATGACCAGAAAAGTAGGGCCTGTATTGGGAAACACATCTTCTATTCTTTTTATCTCTGTTACGTCTGTCGGATTGCTGATGTCAACAACCACAAGGTCGATCCAGCTGTCAGCATAGAGAAAATTGTTACGCACAGCGATATCCACATT
>JAGLSF010000304.1 GCA_023136305.1 Spirochaetota bacterium | reverse complement strand
TACCCCCCGCCGAGGGTGGGCCAGAAATAGGTAACTTCGAGGCTCGCCAGTATACCCGAGAATGCGGCGAAGAATCCCATCATCATGAAAACGGTCATCTTAACCCGGTTCACCTTGATACCCATCATGCGTGCACTTTCCACGTTGTCGCCCACAAAGAGTACGTGAGAACCGAATCGGTGACGATTTAGTATGAACCAGAAGATAACGGCAATTACCACCATCCATATGGCCTGCGCGGGAATGGCATTGCTGATCCTGCCAACGAACATATGGTAGAGAAAGGTGTCCTTGACCGGTACAAGGGTAATGCCGAGTCCTTGCCCGGCAATGTTTACCAGTCCTCTGAAGAAGAACTGTGTGCCGATTGTCGCCACGAGTGAGGGGATGCCGATACGGACCACGATGAATCCGTTCAGGGCGCCTGCGAGAATGCCTGTTGCAAAACAGAGCAGGGTGGCAATCCATATGTTTCCATCGGTGATTTCGACAATCTTTGAAAAGACCCAGGCGGAGAAACCGAGAATCGAGGGAAATGAAAGGTCGATCTCCCCCGAGATCACCACGAATGTCATGGCAAGGGCCATGATGCCCGAGAAGGGGATGGTGGACATGAAGGAGTAGTAGATGTCGAATTTTGAGAACACCTGGAAATTGCCGATGAAAAATATGGCGAATATACCGATCAGCACACCCAGTATGCTGAGCTCCAGGCGAATCTCTCTCGTCCGTGCCGTTTTGAGCATTTTCACCTTTGGACTTCCTCTCCCATTGAAATAACAGTTCGGTTTCAATGAAAGGGCACCCCTGACATGAGGGGCGCCCTTCCTGAACTATTTGGCTTAACTGAGCTTGCCGGTCCTGGCAAGCACGACCATCTTCTCCACGAGATCGTCCTGACTGATGTTCTTCTTTAAAAACTCTCCGGCTATCTTCCCGCGATCGAGAATCACGAACCGGTCGGCAACAGGGTACACGTAGTAGATGTTGTGACTGATGAAAATCGCCGATTTGTCTTTCTTCTTGATGTCGAGCACGAAATCGAGGACCTTCCGCGTCTCGGAGAGCGAAAGTCCCATGACCGGTTCATCGAGTATGATGAGCTCAGCGTTGAAGTAGAGTGCTCGCCCGATCGCTATCCCCTGTTTCTCACCTCCCGAGAGGGTGCTCACCACGGAATCCGTGGTGATGGCCTTCGAGGTGAATCCCATCTGTGTGCGCAGGATCTGCTCGGCTTCAGCTTTCTCCTCGTCAACCCTGAGAAACCCAAAACGGTTCGTCTTCTCCCTACCCATGAAGATGTTTCTCCACAGGGTTTGCTGTTCACCCAGGGCCCGTTCCTGATACACTGTTTCGATGCCGAGCTCCCGCGACTTGCCAACGGAGTGTATGGTGATCTTCTTATCCTTGAAGAAGATGTCCCCCCCGTCGGGCTGATGCACTCCGGTGATGAGCTTGATAAGCGTTGATTTTCCTGCACCGTTGTCCCCCACGAGGCCGACGATCTCATTGTCGGAAACCTGAAAGTTCACATTTATTAAAACTTTGACCTTACCGAAGGATTTTTGAATATTGACCATGTCGACGAGAACAGAGGAACCGGAGCTGCCGGCCATAATCAGCGAATTCCTTTCTGAGCCAGCGGTGCGACGAAATCAATGTTGCTCTTGTCGATGAGTGCTGCGCCTGTATCGATGTGCAGTCCGGAGAAGCCGTACTTCTTGGCGAGGCACACCTGCAGGATCGGCAAATATCCCTGCAGCCAGGGCTGCTGATCGAGCACCACACCCACATAGCCCTTCTTGACCGCGTCCACAGTCGCGGCACTCAGGTCGAATCCGGCGATGTAGATGTCGCCCGGTCTCTTTCGGGAGGTGCGCATATAAGTCTCGGCCGTTGCGGTGAGCGCACCGTGATCGGTGATGATGAGCTTCACATCGGGATTGGCGGATACATACCCCGTAAACACAGGGGTTCCCAGGGATGCATCGGCATTGATGGAGTCCGAGATCTCGATGTAGTCAACCTTGATACCCATCTCCTCGAGTGCATCCACACAACCCTTGGAGCGAAGCCCCCTGGTCTCCTGGGCGATGAGACCCCAGACCATGGCTCGGTCGCCGCGCTTCAGACCGGCACGCTGGGCCGCACCCTTGGCCAGGTTGACGCCGGAGGGGTAGAGCTCCTGACCCACATACCCGAACCCATCGGCCTTGTACTTCTCCTCGATTGCAGGCAGACCTGTGTTCCCGCTTGTTACGATGATGCCCTTTCGCCGTGCTTCGTCGACGAGCGGCGCAAATGCCACGACGCCGGGATGGCCCATGATGCAGATTGCATCGGGCCTTCGGGCAACGGCATCCTTGAACTGGGCTATCATCTTGTCGGGATTCCAGTCCGACCATACATACTCAACCTTGCAGCCCAGGTCCTTCTCTGCGGCAAGGGCACCCCTGTACACCACTCCGGCAAAGGGTCCGCCGGGACTCCCACCTGGAAAGAAGACGACACGTATTCCCTCGAAATGCTTGTCAGCAGCCAGGCTGATCGAGGCGACACCCAGCACCATGAGTGCCGCTAAAAGAATTGTGAAAATCTTTCTTTTCATCTTAAACCTCCCTCTTTCAAAGTATGTGTTTCATACCGGTTCCCTAAAATGCCGGTTTCCGGAAATGAGCACGCCTCTACTTATTGTAATCCTTTTTATACGGTGCGATACGAGCACCCTTCAATGAACTACACGCACACTTTGCTTTTTCACTGATAGTAATGGCTGTAAACGGGATAAAATAAACTTTGTTGCATACATGCGCGGATTCTTTGA
>JAGLSF010000303.1 GCA_023136305.1 Spirochaetota bacterium | reverse complement strand
CATGTGGACTTCACCGCTGAAGTTGAACGTTCACTCAGGGTCCTGGATGGTGCGGTAATCATATTCGACGCTGTCAATGGCGTCGAACCGCAGAGCGAGACCGTATGGCATCAGGCCGACCACTACCGTATTCCACGCCTTGCCTTCATGAACAAGATGGACCGCGTCGGAGCTGATTTTTTCGGCAGTGTTGCGATGATGGAGGAGAAACTCGGGTCAAATCCGATTCTCCTGCAGATTCCCATGGGTGCAGAGGACAGCTTCGAGGGTGTGGTCGATCTGATCAGGATGCGCTCCATTCGCTGGAACCCTGATGACCTGGGGCTCACCTTTGAGCTCGAGGACATACCTGGGGATCTCGAGGAGGATGCATCACGCTACAGAGCAGACCTGTTAGAGAAAATCGCGGAGGAGGATGACCACCTCCTCGAAAAATATCTGGAAACAGGAGACCTCGAGGAGGATGAGGTCCTCACACTGATCAAGCTCATGACTGTGCGTTACAGAGGAGTTCCCGTTTACTGTGGTTCATCGCTCAAGAATATGGGCGTGCAGCCTCTCATGGACGGTATCGTTGATTTTCTTCCCTCACCCGTTGAAACTCCCCCTATTACGGGAATGAATCCCAAGAGCGGCAAGCAGGAAGAGCGGCACTCGAATGAGGAGGAGCCCCTCGCAGCCCTCGCATTCAAGCTTCAGAGCGACCAGCAGGCAGGTGTGTTGACCTATGTACGAGTCTACTCTGGAAAGCTCAAGAACGGCACCTCAGTGTACAATGCCAACAGAAAGAAGCGTGAACGGGTGAATCGCCTGATCCGCATGTATTCAAACCGCAGGGAAAATATCGATGCACTCACCGCCGGTGATATCGGTGTGGCATTCGGCTTCAGGCAGACCCGCACGGGCGACACCCTGTGCAGTGAGGGCAAACAGATATTACTGGAGCAGCCTGTATTTCCCGACCCCGTCATCTCAATCGCAATCGAGCCGAAGAGTGCGGGAGGCCAGAACAAGCTCGAAACCGCCCTGGAGCGCCTCTCGCGCGAAGACCCCACCTTTATGGTTAAAACCGATGAAGAAACCGGTCAGATCATCATCTCCGGCATGGGAGAGCTGCATCTGGAGGTCCTTACCGGGCGTCTTCTGAAGGAGTACAGGGTTGACGCAAACGTTGGGAAGCCCCAGGTTGCCTATCGTGAAACCATTCTCAAGGAGGCCCGGGCCGATGTGAGCTTCCACCGCCAGATAGCGAGCAAATACCACACCGGGCATGTGATACTCTCGGTGCACCCGCTTGCCCGGGGTGAGGGTAATAAGTTTGAGAACAGTGCCCCTGAGACCGAGATTCCACGTCAGTTTGTTGATAACGTGCGAAAAGGAATATTCTACGCCATGGAACGGGGCGTCAAGGCGGGTTATCCGGTCATCGATGTGCTCGCCCTGCTGGAGGGTGGGTCCTACAACCAGTCGACCTCTTCGGAGATCGCTTACACTGCGGCAGCTTCTGATGCCTTCGACGAGGCCTGCTCCAAGGCTGACGGCGTGCTGCTCGAGCCCTTCATGTTCGTGGAGGTTACGACCCCGAAGGAATTCGTGGGCGACATCATAGGCGACCTCAATGCCCGGGGTGGTCAGATCAGCAATATCAACAGCCGGCAGGTAGTTGAAAAGATCGACGCGATCTGTCCCCTGTCAAAGATGTTCGGGTACACAACTGACCTGCGCTCAATGAGTCAGGGACGTGCATCCTTCACCATGGAGTTCTACCACTTCGCTCCCATGGCACACACATAAGAAAAACCCCGAATCATACTGTTTTTTCCACATAACGTGCTATATTCTTAATTGGATTTGAATTTGACACCATTTCTAGCTTAGAATTTGGTGTGAAAATCCTACAAAGGGAGTATCAACCAATGAGAAAGACAGCACTTTTCACAATTTTAATAAGTATAACGCTTTTCCTTCTGTCCGGCTCTCTTATCTTCGCTCAGTATGATAGCGCAGCTGTAGAGCAGGATATGCAAGCTCTTGCGCAGAGCTTCAGTGACCTGTTCGGCAAGAACGTTGGGAGCATCTCGATGATCGGAGACCCGATCGGCTACTCCACGATCCCCCATTTCGAGGTTGGCATAGCAGGTGGCGCGGTATTTGTGCCCCTTGAAAACATCAACTCGGGAACAGGCACGGCTTACGATGTGAATGGTATGGGGTACACACCAATACCCTCCTTGGGAGTACACATGAAGGTCAACATCAAAGGTTTCGAGATAGGTGGAAAGGTAGCGGGTATTCCGCCTTTTGAGCTCTCCAATGAGAGCTTCGACGGCGAGGTGCAGAGCATGGTGATCGGCGCCAAGCTGCGTTACAGAATCGTGGACAAGAAGCTTGCCGTGCTGCGTTTCGGGCTGTCGGCAGGCGGTTTCTACGAGTACACCAAGGGGAATATTGGGCTTGTAATGACCGATTCCTTTGCCGTATACGAGGACGTCACTCCAGACCCGGGTGATGAACATATTGCCGACCTGGTCAGCACAAATGCTTTCAATTCAGACTGGAGAGGACACACGGTCGGTGGCGAGGTGCAGGGAAACATGAAGATTCTCATTGTCAACCTGTTCGCGGGCGGCAGGCTGAGCACCAGCTGGGGAAGCGCACATACCTCTGTCAACGGGGATGTAGCCGTGAACCCTGTTGCCGGCTACGAAGCCTTCGTTACTGCAAATACCGAAACCATTGATGTCACAACAGAAGCCTCCCCCGACGGTCTCGACTATTACGCCTTCGGTGGGCTCGAGGCAAAGATACTGCCTGTGGTCATTGGCGGACGG
>JAGLSF010000302.1 GCA_023136305.1 Spirochaetota bacterium | reverse complement strand
TGTCGAGGTAGTTATAGAATGCCACTTCATCACCATCGAGACCGCAGGTGTAGACGAACCTGGTTGCAATGCTCGACGCAACTATTGATCGGACATAGTTTTCCGGCAGCCTCCTCAGTATGGTATCGATTCCGAGGAGATCGAGCAGGCAGCTCGGTACATATCCACCAACGACTCTCCTGCGTAAGCTTTCATTTTCTGGAAGATTGGATTTCACCACCGCATCGGTGAGGTCGTTGATGCGGATACTCACCTCATTGGTCAGGTGCGTCATTGGCTTCCCTGTCCGCTCATGCTCGCTCCAGAGCAGGTTAAACTCACTGTGCGCATTACTCCTGATGGTCTCGATGATCTCTTCAACATAGCGCTTTCGAAAGGCGTGGGCCTTGCCCTTTTTCACCCACATGCATTCCTCAAACTCTTCGTCATTCATTACCAGAGACACCAGGACTTCGAAGGATGAGGAGGTGACGCCCCCCTTGTTGGTCGATGCGTCCTTGATGAGGATGACGCCCCGCTCCTCGAGCCGCAGCCGTGCTTCCTCGGTAATGAAAAGATTGGCGCCCTCAATGATGATTCTGAATTTGGGCCGTCCCTTCTCATCGATGAGCTGCATCCAGTTGTTGATATTAATTGCTCCGGGGCGGCCGCCGCAGGGCACGAAAAGATCTGCAGTGGCAAGCGGGTGTAAGTGGAACCTGTTTCTGAAATCCTCACCGTTGGGGACGATGGTCCCGTCAGGAAGGGTGACCTCCCGGTCACTTACGGACACGAAGAACCCCTTTTTCGAAAGGAGCTTCCGGTCAAAATGCTCGGCCATCTTACGTACCCCGGTAAGACGGAGAAGCTCTTCCCGGTTTAATCCTTCCGTATCGTAGAGCACTCCCGAACCGTCGACCACACAGATTGTCTTGTCCCTGGAGATACGGATCTCGTTGCTCCCGAGGTCCCCATCGGGCCCTCCGGTCTGAATTTTTACAATGCCCTTCTCCTCAAGCCCAAGCTTCTCGAGCACCGCCAGAACATATTCATGCACTCCAACGGTGGTCATACCGTAGCGATCATGGGGAATCCCACCGATCTCCAGTGCCTTGCCCGTTGTAAATGCCTTCCAGAAAGGGTACTGGCGTCGTTTTGCATAGAGGGCGGCCCAGTTCATGAGCTCCGACGTTCGTTCATCGGGTCCAAGAAAAAGCACCTCCTTTTCCCCATACAGATCGAGGACCTCCTGCTCAGGTATGATGAGGTCGAACATGCCGTCGATGTAGCTCTTGAAAGCCAGCTCGGCATCATCCTGATGGTTCAGCTTGAGCAGTATAGTCCCCTTTGATCCTCCCTCGGGAATGTCCTTGTTCTTCAACTGCTGCGTCCATGCCAGGTTGTAGTTTTCAAGAAAAATGGTGTCCAGATTGTGCTCATACCAGGTGAGGTCCCTGGAGGTGATAATGCGTACACCGCCCCGGGCTATATCCCTGAACCGCACGTGAAATCCCATAAACTCCCGTCCATAGAAGAAGAGGACGGCAAAGGGTTTTTCCGGGAAGTCGACCCGGTTGAGAAAGGAGGGGTCCAGCCTGAAAGCCATGCAGGTTTTGTCACGCATGAAAAAATTCGTTCGCAGAATGAGCTTGTTGAAGGTAAGGAAGTATTGGAGTATGGTTTTGTTCTTGTTCGACGCAACATCGGTTTCGATTCTTGCCCTGATCTCTTTCTCGAGTGAGCTCAGATCCTTGACGGGTTTTCGCGGGTGAAGACGATTTATAAAATGCCTGTACAGTATGCTCACTATGTCATGGTGCTCCAGAACAGCCTGCGCAATTCTTGACTCGGAGTAGGTGTCCTTAATGAGCCGCATCTTGATCGTGTCGAGTATACCACGCGCTTCAGGTTGGTCACTCAACGCCCGGTACAGGGTGATGTATTCCTCGGTCAGCATGGTCAAAAACTGATGGGTAAAAGCCGCAGCCGAGAGGGCATACATGGCCTGCTGCGGTGAGTAGACCTCATCGAGAAACAGCCTTGTGATGGGTTCATCTGGAAGCATGACCACGGTGTTCAGGTCCCGGGCGAACTCCTCGATGGTGTCCCGATCCATGGCATCATAGTAGAAGGTGTAGACCTGCTTTTGATCGTACAGAGGCTCACGATACTTACGGTTCGAATGTATCCCATAGGTGTACATGAGATGTGAGAAGTTCTTGAGAAACTGCCGGTCCTCCACGCCGTGTATGCCTACCATGACGCGAATCTCTCCAGTCTCCGGCTTGTCAGTGATGGAGATGTAGGGAGACTCCCGGTTGTTCATAGACTCCCAGGCCACACGGTAGCGTTCAATCGTTACCGGGGAGGAGCGCTCCATAAATGTGGTGTTCATCACATCCTCAAACCCACGTATACGCTTCCTTTTTCGGCCCTCTCTGCAGAACGTTGGTTTGGTCGCTATGTACAGCCTCAGATAGGCACGGCCGGTTTTATGCTGAGTCCGGTAGCTCTCAAGCCGAAACATGGGGTATCTGCTCTCTATGCGCCGCTCTATCTCCTCTGTTCTGGACGACTCCTCCTCAACGAGATACACGGCCCGGTCCGGACGTTCATTCATGAGCTGTATACCCAGGCCTTCACCGCCAAGGGTCGAAACGAACTCCGAGGCACTGACTGCGAGTAAATGTTTGGCCATGTCCTCGATGGGGGTAGTCTGAAAGTAGTATTCGTGCATACCGAGCTTCACAAGAAACCGCTCGATCTCCTGGCGAGCCTTCTCCTGTGTCATAAACCCTGTACTCAGTATGGCTTCCTCGAGCTTGACGACGTCCTCGAGGGAGAGAGAGGATTTCTTCACTATATCCTGCAGTCCGATCATTACCCTACACCTCTGGTACTCGTGCC
>JAGLSF010000301.1 GCA_023136305.1 Spirochaetota bacterium | reverse complement strand
GCGAGAGGAAAACAGATATTCTGGCTCTCACCCGCGATGAATTCACCTCATTTCTGGAAAAGCACTCGCCACAGTACATTATTGCGCCTGAAGAGGATTTCCGTGATCTTGGGAAGCTGGAGGGATTGCCGGGAAAGGTCGTACATGCATTTCCCTCATCGAGATCACTCTACTATGTTGTTCGGGAGCGCGGTTTGGCACCTCAGAGGATATATCTGAAGCCTCTCTATGTACGAGGAATCTGAAGGTCCTTCGGAAAAACTGTCAGCGCGCATCCTTTCTCACCCATACTGATGTGACACGGGCCGCCAAGAGCATGACAAAAAAGAGTATCCCCACTGGTGATGGGAAATCCAAAGGGGCCGGGCAGACCCATCAGGAATATGTGCCCCTCGTATTGAACCTTTCAGTCAAGGGGACTCAGGCCAAAACGACGGTAGTGGAAATCGGAACGGGCACTACTATCAGGAATAGTGATTTTCGTGTCAGCCCACATCTCTTCGCACTGCTCGGTTCAAAGAAGAGAGCTTTCGAAAACCTTCTTCAGTATGAACGAATGGAAGAGATACCCCGTCTCATCAGGGACATGGGAGAGCTGGTCTACACGAGTGTTGTTGAGCATCTCGGGCTTGAACATCTCTTCGAGGAGGGCGGCTACCGGGTAAGCGTACATTCTGAGGGCCAGGCACGGGCACTCCCCATCGAGCTTACTTATCATGAAAGGTTCATATTCGAGCGCAACCTTCTGAGCCTGCGGGGAAGGAATGATCCTCCCAGCGATACGCTTGCCATCGGCAGGATACTGATCATAGCAGACCCGTCGGCCTGCTACCGGTGGGCACTTAGGGAGGGGATGCTGCTGTACGATTTCTTTCGCTCCATGGGATTATCGGTGAAGCTCATCGCAAGGCCTCTGCAGAGGGAAAAATTCCTCGAGCTGTTCACCGCGGCTGATATCGTACACTTCTGCGGACACATCGCTGCTGAGGAGTCCCGCACCGGGTGGGACATTGGTACGGGTGTATTCAGCGGCAGTGATCTCGTTTTGCTGAAAAAGCCCCCGGCCCTCGTTTTTTCCAATAGCTGCGGTAATACACTGCCTATGGGATTTACGTTTCTCACATTGGGTGTTCGAAACTGTATTGGTACCCGATGGCAGATTCCAGATACCGATCTGTGCAGCTTCATCCTGGCATTTTATGAGTGCCTCTTTCGCGTTGGTGATATAGGGCTCGCCTTTCACCGTTCCCTCAAGGGACGGTATAGCCGCGGTGATACGATGCCCCTGGTTTTTACGCTCCAGGGAGAGTCCGGGACTCGTTATGAGAAATCCGATACCTGATGCAAAGATCAAAGAGTGTATGAGGTCTTATCAGAGCGGCGATACAGGCGTATTCCAGAAAATTGTGCAGCTCATTTCTCCCTATGTCTATAACTACCCGCGCATTGTGTTTGCAGCCGACCCGGACTGCTGCAGCGAGTTTTATGAGTATATGCTTGCGCGCCTTCGGAAAGTACTGAATTCCTACCGGGAGACAGACGCCAAATTCGCGACCTGGTTTACGGTTGTACTGAGAAGCAGGTATTTGAACTTCATCAGAGAAAAATACTCAAAATCCGCTGACACCGCTGACTGCTGCGTCATTTCGCTTGACTACAGAGACGGGAACAGACAGAGTTTATATAACCTAATAGCTGAAAGAAGGGACTTCGTACGGTCAAACTATGCCTTCTACGATGAGCTCGTCGAACGAATCGTTTCCCATCTCAACCAGAGACAGCGTATATTTTTTCACCTCTACTTTATAGATTCGTTCAGGCCTGAAGACGTTGTCTTCCTGTCTGTAACTCTGCATAGGTCTATTAGAGATGTCTTGCAAAGTGTCGGTAGATTGAAAGAAGCTGTGGTCAATCGATACGAGAAGAAGAACGACAGCCTCGGCAAGCTCAATCTGTACTACAGGGAACTGATCCGTGCCCAGCACACGGGCGACCGTCATGCGGTGGCCCGTATACGGAAAAAGCGCATCGGTGCACTCGAAGAGTACCGCAGAATAAAGATTCACCCTTCCTATGATGGGCTTGCGGGATTTCTGGGAATACCTTTGGGTACCGTTTCAACAGGTATTTCACGGATGAAGGGTGCTGTTCGTACCATACTCGAGGAGCTTTATCATGAAAAGCTGCCCCTTTGAGAGCAATCCGGAATATATTGTCATGTATCATGATGGCGTCATGCCGCCCCGGCTTGAGAGAAGGTTCGCAGACCATCTCACGACCTGTCAGAGCTGCATGGAATCATTACTCAATCTGCAAAACGACCTCTTTGCAATGGGCAACATGGGGCTTGAACCAGTTCCCCGGGAACTTGCCCGGAAAACGGGCCTGCTGGCCCATCAGGGGAAGGTTTCTGCAGGACGGTTAGGCTTGACAGGGGAATCTTCGATCCGTGGGGCCATGTTCAAGGTTGTACATGGTACGCTTGCTATGATAGCGGATAGGTTCGGTACGGGAAGCTTTGAACTGATACCAGCACCTGCAGTTCGGGGGAAAGAGCAGGCTTCCTATGGGGCCACCGTTCTGGGAGTACGCGTCAGGCTCTTTTATGAGGAGAGTGGTCGTTTCAGCCTGGAGCTCAAGGGAGTCCGCAGCAGGTCGGTCGAGCTTCAGAGGGAGGGACGGCCCTATGAGAGGCATATAGATTTGAGGAGAGACAGCTTGGTGATAGAAGGACTGCCCAGAGGAGAGTATACGCTCAGTATCGATGACACGCATGCTATGATATTTACTGTGCAATAGGAGAACATGAACATGGATTTGAAGCTTGCATTTGAAACTGCAATGAAGGGTGAGATCGAAGGAAGAGAGCTCTATCTGATTGCAGCTGACAGGTCGGAAGACGCC
>JAGLSF010000300.1 GCA_023136305.1 Spirochaetota bacterium | reverse complement strand
AGGCAGGCACACCCGTGGCTGCGGGCTGCGGTGATACGGCATCCTGCTTTCTCGGGACAGGCGCCATACGCTCCGGTGTTGCTGTTGATGTGGCAGGCACTGCGTCGGTACTTGCACTGGCAACTGACAGGTTCATTGCCGATACCGAGGGGCTTGTGTACTCCTCGCGGTCTGTGGTGGAGGATACCTGGTATACCATGTCCTATATCAACGGAGGCGGCCTCAATCTGGAATGGTTCAGGGACAATTTTGCGTCGGATAAAAGTTATGACGAGCTCGATCAAAGTGCCCGGGATATCAGCACAGGATCGGAGGGCCTCATCTTTATACCCCATCTCGAGGGGAGGGCCTATCCCAACAATCCCGATCTGCGGGGTGAGTGGAAGGGGTTCACCCGCGCACATGGCGCGTCCCATTTCTATCGATCCATTCTCGAGGGAATCGGGTACGAATATGCTCTGTATATGGAACGTATACTCGACAACTTGAGCTCCCGCAGCACCTATGATGTTCGCGGTGTGGCGGGTGGTGCCCGGAGTGAAATCTGGTGTCAGATGAAGGCCGACATTCTCGGCTGCAACTACTGCACCATCAACAGGGAGGACATATCCATACTGGGGCAGGCGCTGATCGCCGCGGCTGCCGTCGGGGTTGTGCATGACGTCAGGGAAACTGCCGAGCGCATTGTCAGGGTCGAAAATACCTACGCTCCCGATGCGGAGAAGCATCGGTCATACCTTGAGTGTGTGAAGCAGTACCGGGAGATGCTCGAATCCTAGGGATGGGGTCTGCTGTTCAACATTTAACAAGACTCTTTGAATGATATGTAATACTATATGCAGACACCCCGTTATCTGATATAAGCTGAAGGAGGATAGGATGAAGGTCGGAATCGACTCGTACTGCTATCACCGGTTCTTTGGGGAGGTGTATGATGAACAGGTACCGCCGCCAAAGGAGATGACATTCGAGGATTTCATCCAAAGGGCGAAGGAGCTGGAGGTTGACGGGGTGTCCCTGGAATCATGTTTCATTCCCCGCTTTGACAGCGGCTACCTGTCTGAGGTGAAAGGGATGCTTGATGAGTTCGGGCTTGACCGGGTATTTGCCTGGGGGCATCCTGACGGTCTGGAGGGCGGCAAGAATGAGAAGATGTTTGATGAGATGATCGAGATGATCGATCATGCACAGGCGATTGATGCGAAGGTGATGCGGGTTGTGGGGTCGAGCCTCATGTTCAGGTTTGAGCCCCATGAGCCGCAGATCGAGCGGCTGTCGAGGATCTTCTCCGAGGCGGTGAAGGTGGCGGAGAAGGCGGGAGTGAGGATGGCAGTGGAGAATCACCTTGACTTCAACAGTGACGAGATATTGAGGATACTGCAGAATGTAGACTCTCCCTATCTGGGCATCAACTTTGATACGGGAAACTTTGTGCGTGTACTTGACGATCCCATTCAGGCCATGGAGAAGCTTGTGGACCATGTGTATGCCACGCATATCAAGGATCTGAAGATACAGCAGGGTGTACCGGTGAATGCGTGGTATTTTTTCTCCTGCACGCCCATCGGGGGTGGCGGCATCGTGGACAATCAGAAGCTTGCGCAGACGCTCGAGGACAACGGGTACGAAGGTTTTCTCGCAGTTGAGATCGATTTTCTGCACCCCGACTACAACAACGATGAAGACAGTGCAGTGGCAGACAGTATCAAGGAGCTCAGGAGAATCGCGAGGGCCGTTGAGAAGTAGGGAATGCCCTGCCACAACGGACATATGGTTACGGGAGATAAACATGCAGGAGGAGGCTTGCATATGAAAACCCTGAATGTAGGAATTGTCGGTTACAAATTCATGGGAAAGGCTCACAGCAATGCATGGATGAAAGCACCGCTGTTTTTCGATCTTCCCGTGAAGCCGGTCATGAAGGTGGCCTGTGGGAGGCATGAGGAACCCCTGAAGGAGTTCGCCGAACGCTGGGGCTGGCAGGAGATCGAAACGGATTGGAAAAAGCTTGTTGAACGGGACGATGTGGACATCGTCGATATCTCCTCTCCCCAGAACACCCACTATGAAATTGCTATGGCAGCCATAAAAAACGGCAAGCATATATTCTGTGAGAAGCCGCAGGCCATGAACTACAAACAGTCAAAGGAGATGTATGAGGCAGCCCAGAAGGCGGGTATCAAGCACTATTTGAACCACAACTACCGGCGCTGCCCTGCCGTCATGCTCGCCAAGCAGCTCATAGACGAGGGCAAGGTCGGCCGTGTGTTTCACTTTCTCGGTGAATACCTCCAGTCATGGATCGTGGACCCCAATTTTCCGCTTACCTGGCATCTTCGCAAGGAAACCGCTGCCTATGGCCCGCACGGTGATCTGGGGTCGCACATGATCGATTTGGCACGGTTTTTAGTTGGAGAGATCAATGGTATCTGCGGTATGACCAAGCAGTTCATTACCGAACGTCCCATGCCGGACGAGGTGGCCTCGGGCACCTTCAAGGCTGCTGTCAAGAGCTCGGAGATGGGCAAGGTCGGTGTGGAGGATGCGGCGCTCATGACCGTTGAGTTTGAAAATGGCGCAATCGGATGCATAAACACCACCAGGTTCGCTCCGGGACGCAAGAACTACAATCATCTCGAGATATACGGAGACCGGGGATCCATCATCTTCAATTTCGAAAGGATGAACGAGCTGCAGTTTTTCTCACAGGACGACCCAGAGTATGCCCGAGGGTTCAGGACCATCCTGGCGACTGAACCCGTCCATGCCTACATCGAAAGCTGGTGGCCGCCCGGGCACATCATCGGTTACGAGCACGCCTTTATACATGCCGTCACCGACTTTATCAATGCCGTCGCGACGGGAAGCGGAATCGAGCCCAACTTCTATGACGGAATGAAGGGGATGCAGGTTCT
>JAGLSF010000030.1 GCA_023136305.1 Spirochaetota bacterium | reverse complement strand
TGGACGATTACAGCAGCAGGTCTCGCGTGCAGACCAGTTTTATTTTTAATGATGATTTCACGTTCAACCATGACTTATATTCACGCACGGGTTTTCTACGCCTTCTTCTCCTGTTCGATGCGGTGCATGAGTTCATTGTTAAACTCTTTTGCGGTGTTAAAGCCAAGCTTCGCCAGCCTGAAGTTCATGGCAGCAGTCTCGATGAGTATGGGTATATTCCGTCCCGGTTTCACAGGGATTGTTAGCAGGGGTACTTCAACACCCAGTATGGTGTATACCGACTCTTCCAGACCCAGCCGGTCATACTCCTTTTTCGAATCCCATTCCTCCAGGCTTACAACGAGCTGAATCTGTTTTGTATCTCTTATGGCACCGACACCAAAGAGCTGTTTTATATTTATGATCCCCAACCCCCGTATCTCCATATGGTGGCGTATGAGCTTGGCACCACTGCCGATGAGCAGTGTATCCGATATGGAGCGAATATCAACCACATCATCGGCGACGAGCCGATGGCCGCGCTCCACAAGCTCGAGAGCGCACTCGCTCTTGCCAACACCACTCTTACCCACAATCTGAATACCTACACCAAATACCTCAACGAGCACACCATGTACGCTGGTTCGCGGTGCAAAGGCATCTTCCAGAATCTTGGTGAGTCTGGTATTCATGGTGTTTGTCGGAAGAGAAGAAACCAGTATGGGCACCTCCGCCTGTTCGGCCATGTCCAGAAAAAGTGGAGGCGGCTCGTTTCCATGCGAGAATATACAGCAGGAGACCGGGTAACTGAAGAAACGTTTAATGCTCTCGAGCTCATGGTTGTTTATCAATTTCACGAGATAGTGATACTCCCCTCGACCGAACACCTGTATCTTTTCGTAATCGAAGAAATCATAATCTCCGGCGAGGGTCAGGCCGGGCCGGTTTATATCATAGGTGGATATCAGTTTCTGAAGGGTCCGTTCGCCCGTAATGATGCGAAGATGAAGGATATCACCCTCGCGTGCAAGGTCGAGCAGCCTTGTTATGGTGATAGTCTTGACCTTTTCCGAATTTTTCATTGTACTGTCCCCGCGTATCAGAGCAGGTGCACTTAACCGGTCTCTTTCAGTTCTTCAAGTGTATCCTCTGGCCCCTCAGCCTGTGCTATGGTCTCCTTCAGAGGCACGGCTCGTCGGTTGGTCAACCGGTCCCGGTACCTGCTCATCTTTACTTCGATCTTGTCATACAGTGCATCGATGACGCTGTAAATATCATGCGTTTTTGAAAAGATGTGTATTATTTTCTTCTTCACATTAATGTTGACTTCAGCAAAGTAGATGTGACGTTCGCGTTTGATGATGAGCTTGAAATCATAGATATGATCTGCAAAATGGTCGAGCTTCTTCATTTTTTTTTCGATATATATTCGTACATCGGGGGTTATCTTGACCTTTCTGCCGATGATCGATACGTTCATTGAGACCTCCTGAGATTTGATGGTAATATATGCAGTTCCTTTCTATACTTTGCGACCGTACGCCGGGCTATCTTAATTCCTCTCTTCTGTAAAAGGTCGACAATCTTCTGATCACTGAGATGGCGCTTGTCACCTTCATTATCAATGATCTCCCTGATAATTTCCTTGATGCTCGTCGATGAAATGTCTCCGCTTCTCTCTGTGGGAATGGGATTGGAGAAGAAATATTTGAGCGAATAGACACCTAATGATGTCTGCACGTATTTAGATGAGGTGATTCTACTGATGGTCGATTCGTGCAGATCAACATCCTGTGCAATGTCGCGCAGGATCATGGGCTTCAGATACATTGGACCTCGCTGAAAAAAATCGAGCTGCCGGTCAACAATTGCCCGGGCCACCCTCAACAGGGTGCTCTCGCGCTGATCGATGGAGTGCATGAATGTCTTTGCCCTCTGTACCTTTTCTGAAACGAAATCCTTGACCCGCTTCTCAACACCTCGAGTTCTCATCAGGTCCTCGTAGTAACGATTTACACGAAGCTTCGGTATGTAGAAGCTGTTGGAAATGACTTCGAACACCCCGTCCCGTTCCTCAACAATGACGTCGGGTATGATATACCGGATGTCACCGGAGTAGTATTGCCTGCCGGGATAGGGTTCGAGATGGGAAATGACGGAAAGATTCTCATCGAGCTTTGATTTTGCAATTCGACACTTTTTCGCAATCTCATTGTATCTCTTCAGCCGCAATTCATTCAGACAATCCCGAATGATGCGTTCTGCAATGGGGTAATCCCCCTTTATTTGCAGTTGAATGATGAGACATTCCTGAATATTCCGTGCACCGACACCGGGAGGATCGAGGCTCTGAATTGTACGCAGCACCCTCTCCAACCTCTCAAAGGGTATGTTGAACTCACCGGAGATCTCCTCCAGATGCACAGAGAGGTATCCGTTTTCATCGATGTAGCTGATGAGCAGCTCCGCAAGCTCAAAATCGGGCTCTTCAATTTCAAGAAGCTGCACCTGTCGCAGAAGATATTCCCTCAAGGTTTCATCACGTGAAACTGTTCCTTCGATGAACTCCCGTTTCTTGTCCTCGCCCGAGCCGGTGAATGGAAAATCACTGTCCGCAATGATGGACTCCTCGTCGAAGTCCTCCTTCACCTTTTCATCCTGTACTTTATCGATCTTCTGCTGAATGACCTCCTCATTCACCTCATCGAGGGAGTATTCCTGGCGCTCCTCCTTTTCGAGTGCAGGGTTTTCGACCAGCTCCTCTTCGATACGCTGATTGAGGTCCAGATTGGATAACTGCAGCATCTTGATTGCCTGCTGAAGCTGCGGTGTCATAATGAGCTTCTGCGATTGCTTGATCTGCAGTTCCGGTTTTATGTCCACAACCAGATTCTCCCGAAAATCGATACCTGCTATATGGTGAAATCCATTCCCAAGTAGATCCGCTTGGCATCCTCGTTATTCACCAGATAATCGCTTCCGCCCGATACCAGGATCTCCCCTTCATTCATAATATACGCTCTGTCGGTTATTCGCAAGGTCTCCCGAACATTATGATCGGTTATCAAAATACCCAGGCCCTTCTTCCTGAGACGTTCGATAATGCTCTGTATGTCGAATACCGCAATGGGATCCACCCCTGCAAAGGGCTCATCGAGAAGCAGAAATTTCGGTTCAGTTGCCAGAGCGCGAGCTATCTCCACTCTTCGCCGCTCACCACCGGACAATGTGTAGGCCTTCTGTTTTCTGACATGGTTGATGCGAAGTTCATCGAGAAGCTGGTCTGTCCTCTGATGCCGATCCTTTCCGGACAGGGACGTATTCTCGAGCACGGCCATTAGGTTTTGTTCCGTTGTCAATTTCTGAAACACCGAGGATTCCTGTGAAAGATACCCAATCCCCTTGCGCGCACGCATGAACATGGGAACATGGGTAATTTCCTGACCATTGAGATGAATGTTCCCCTCATCCGCTTTTATGAACCCAACTATCATGTAAAAGGAAGTGGTTTTACCTGCACCATTCGGGCCAAGAAGCCCGACAACCTCCCCCTCCTCGATGTCGAAGCTGACTCCCTTAACGACCCTCCTCTTCTTGAAAACCTTGACCAGGTTATCCACAGTGATCTTGTTCATATATCCTCATTCCACGTCGAACACTCCCTGAATTGAACCAAAAAAGGCAATTTCTCCTTCGGCCACATTGAGAGAGAGCCTGTCGCAATAGATAGTCCGCTGGCCATCATGAATCACCGTACTTCCTATTGATTCCAGCACCTGTTGATCCCTGAAATACTTCACCATGGGCCCTTTCAGAGAATAGCTGCCGTTAGTGGCATACACGCTGTCCATGAGAAGAAAAAAATCGTCATCGTGGTAATATTGAACCAACTCAGCTTTGATGATGAGCGGTTCATCATCTTCATTACCGCTCTCCTTTTGGATGTAGATAACATCATCCCTGAACTCATCGTTTCCGGTTTTAAAAAAATGGGTGAGTGTACGGCAGTATAACTCATCACCGTTTTCAGCGAAAACTGCGTGCACATCATCCTGAAAAAGAGCGCTATCCTCCTCACTGAGGTCAAGCCTTTGAGAACGAATGGTTACACTTTCATCACTGTAGGTGACCTCTTCTGTAAAATAAAAGTCATCCAGGCTCATCGTTTCAGCCCTTCCGGCAAGAATCCTCCTCTCCCCGTCGATGAAAATCACATTGCCTGTTACAATGTAGAAATCATCTTTGAAGTATCCCTCGCCGTAATCACCTCTCAATTCATAGGCAGCTTCCTTATCGAGTAGACGTACCTTGTTGAAGAAAAAGGCCCTCTTTTCATTCTCCCCATAGTGTATCACGATCCTGGTGGCAAAGACCGATGCGCTCCCCTTCCGAAAATAAGCATTTCCCCTGGCGGTAATGATCTCTTCTTTGTAGTTAATATTGTAGGTGTCAGCGCCGTAGTATATCCGGTCGTCGGCAAGGTAGGCGTCTGCGGAGAGTGTTTGGTTCGTGAGGAGGGCAAGCCCAAGTATGAAATGAACGAGGATGCCCGGTAGCAGTTTACTTAAGCTCCAAGCTCCCCCTGACATTCCTTTTGACAGTAACATAGTTTAGTGCCACATCTGTAATCATTCCGATTCCCTGCAGGGTGTCGCCGTTCTCCCGGGTTAGGATAACGAAACTTTCGGTTACGAACTGGGCGCTGTCACCCCTCCATTCCAGGTAATCGGTTTCAAGCCTCCCCCCGTTTTCCTCCGAAATGACGACCACGTTGTCTTCAGCAACAAGCCGGGAATTGCCTTCGTAGAGTATCGCTTTCCTGGAATGGCCGGTTGAGACCCTGTTTCCATAAATATCATAATATACAAACCTGCAATTTTCAACACGTAACTCCTGCAGCTCATCGAAGAAGTCGCCGTGCTCGAACATGACTTTGAGCATGAGATTTCCGGCCTCGTACTGATAATGGGTAACATCCTCGAGACTGTAGGTGGGAAGTATCTCAGGCGCACCGGCACTGTCGGGTTCGTTTTCCCGGTCCCTCTGAGAACATCCGAAGGCGGTAACGATTATGAGTATAACAAGTGTGCCGAATAATACTCTCATTGTCTCCTGCGTGGTCTAATGGATTTACCCAGATGTCTGTGCCTTCTCCAGCCCCCCTTCCCTGGCATGGTTCTGTCTGTCCCTGTAGAGCTTGCCCTCTCTTATAAAATCCCTGAAGAGCGCATGCGCCCGTATCGGCTTCGATTTGAATTCCGGATGAAACTGCACGCCTATACCCCAGGGATGGTCCTCGTACTCCACCGATTCCACAAGCATGCCGTCCGGTGATGTGGCAGATATTAACAGACCATTCTGTTCCATCTCGGCACGGAAACTGTTGGTAAACTCGTAGCGATGGCGGTGGCGTTCACTCATTCGCTCCTTTCCGTACGCCCGATAGGTTTTTGTATCATTTTTCAGCAGGGCGGGCTGCCTGCCGAGCCGCATGGTGCCTCCCATATTTTTCACACCGTTCTGCTCTTCCATGAGACTGATGACCGGGTGCTCTGTATCCATATCGAACTCAGTGCTGTTTGCATCCTCATACCCGAGTACATTGCGTGCAAACTCGATGACCATCACCTGCATACCGAGGCAGACACCGAAAAGCGGTACCTTTCGTGTCCGGGCATACTCGGCGGCGAGCACCTTTCCATCGATACCCCGTTCACCGAAACCACCGGGTATCAGTATACCGTGAATACCACGGAATGATTCATCGAGATTGTCCTTCCTGAGGTTCTCCACCTTGACCTTGACGATATGTATATTCACGTCATTCTCAATACCCCCATGTGCCAGTGCTTCAAATATACTCTTGTAGGCGTCATGGAGCTCCGTGTATTTACCTGCCACGGCAATATTCACATCCTCCTGGGCTGAAAAGAGCCGTTCCAGCATACCTTCCCAATCGGAAAAGACAATTCGTTTCTTCTCCAATCCGCACTTTTCAAGGACAATCTCGTCAAGGCCGCCCTCCTTCAGCACAACGGGTACCTCGTAAATGGTCTTCTTGATATCCTTGGCCGCAATTACCGCACGCTCCTCAACGTTGCAGAAGAGGGATATCTTTCCCCGCATCTCCTTACTCAGGTCCTCATGCGTCCGGCAAAGTATGATGTCAGGCTGTATACCGATCTCCCGGAGCTTACTCACCGAATGCTGGGTGGGTTTTGTCTTCGGTTCCTGTGCGGCCCCTACTATGGGAATAAGCGTCACATGAATGAAGAGGCTGTTCTCTCTGCCCACATCAAGCCGAAACTGACGTATCGCTTCGAGGAAGGGGATCCCCTCGATATCACCGACGGTACCACCGATCTCGACGATTAAGAAATCGGGATCGTCATTTTCAGCGATAATCGTTATTCGTCGTTTGATCTCATTGGTAATGTGAGGAATGACCTGTACTGTTCTTCCAAGATAATCTCCCCGTCTCTCCTTTTCTATGACCGTGCTGTAGATCTGTCCCGTTGTAACGCTGTTCAGTCGGGATAAATTCCGGGAAGTATACCGCTCGTAATTACCCAGGTCCAGGTCAGTTTCAGCGCCGTCCTCCGTTACGTACACTTCCCCGTGCTGATAGGGGCTCATGGTTCCGGGATCAATATTGATATAGGGGTCCATCTTTATGAGACTGATCGTGTACCCCCTGTGCTCAAGAAGACAGCCCAGTGATGAGGCTGCAATACCCTTTCCCAGGGATGAACATACACCGCCCGTGATAAAGATAAACTTAGTCATTTCTATCTCCCGTGTAAGAGGTGAAATGGTTATGCGCATGCTCTACTGCTCTTTCGTATGACGAAACGTCAAACCCCTTTCCATCAGCTTTCCGCAAATGCACAAAAAACTCAATGTTTCCCTTTGGCCCCCGTATGGGCGAGAAGGTAATACCCTGTACACTGTAGCCTGTGGATTCGAAGAAATGGTGGAGCTTCATGAAAATTTCCCTGTGTTTCTCCCTGTCCCGCACAATGCCCGAGAAACCCCGGTATGGCTTTTCGAGCTCGAACTGCGGTTTTATCAGAGACAGGATATCGGTGTGGTCATGTATAATGGATTTGAGGGGTTTCAGAATATAGCGTATCGAAATAAAAGATACGTCGATGGTGACGATATCAGGAGTGGTTTCGAGCTCAAACCGGTCGATTGCACGCGCATTGAACCCCTCCACAACGCGCACGCGGGGGTCCCTTCTCAGCGTATAGGCAAGCTGGTTTTTCCCCACGTCAAGGGCTATGACACTCCGTGCACCATGCTGAAGCAGGCAGTCAGTAAAACCCCCGGTTGACGCCCCAATGTCAAGACAGAAGGTGTTCTTGGCAGAAACGCCGAACACCTTGAGTGGCTTTTCCAGCTTTATGCCACCCCTCGAGACATAGCCTCCCCGTTCTCTGCTAAGGAGGATATTCGCGTTGCGAGCCACCAGTGTCGCCGGGGAGCGGATAGTCTCGCCGTTCACAGAGATACTTCCTGCAAGTATGAACGCCTTTGCCCTCTCACGGGAATCTATGAGTTTCCGTTCCACGACGAGCCTGTCCAATCGTTCCTTCACACTACTCCATCACCTTCTCATTAATTCTCTTAATATCGGTGGCCTTTCCCGTTGCAGGGTCGATTGAAACGATGACCGCGTTGAGCCGTATATCGTTTTCAGCCACCGTAAACTTTGACGGTATTAGTGTAACGAATTTCTTCAGGGCATTTTCCTTTCTCATCCCGATAATTGAGTCGAAGGGCCCCGTCATGCCGGCATCGGTAATATAGGCTGTGCCACCGGGTAAAACGCGTTCATCAGCGGTCTGCACATGAGTATGTGTCCCTATCACGGCGCTCACCTTCCCATCCAGATACCAGCCCAGAGCGACCTTTTCTGAAGTGGCTTCGCCATGAAAATCGACAACGATACTGTTTGTCTCTCTCTGTATCTGTGTAATTTCCTTCTGTGCGATTTTAAAGGGTGATTCAAGGGGTTCCATGTACACGCGGCCCAGTAGATTCATGACACCCAGCTTCTGGCCGTTTCTCTCGAGGATGGTCCACCCCGTTCCAGGAGCACCATTAGGATAATTGGCCGGACGCAGGAGCCGCTGATTATCCTGAATTACCTTGTAAACCTCGCGGTTTCTCCAGACATGATTCCCCGTGGTGATGCAGTCGACCCCGTAGGAGTAAAGTTTAGAGGCAATATTTCCCGTTATGCCGAAACCACCGGCGGCATTTTCACCGTTGGCAATAACGAAATCGATCTTATGAGTGCTGATGAGGCCGGAAAGGGAGAGAAAGAGCGCCTTTCTGCCGGGTTCTCCGATGATATCTCCGATGAGTGCTACAACCATGCAACCGTTATTCACGTGTATCCCTTATGGCACTCGATACTCGCGGACATCACTTTGCGTACTCAACAATTCTCGTTTCCCTGATGAGCGTCACCTTGATTCGGCCGGGGTACTTAAGTTCCTTTTCGATCCGTTTGGCGATGTCCCGGGCAACTTCCTTGGCTTTCAGGTCATTAACGCGGTCATTGTTCACGATGACACGAATCTCACGACCTGCCTGAATGGCAAAGGATTTTTCGACTCCTTCGAAACTCTCAGCGATTTTTTCCAGGGATTCCAGCCTCTTGATGTAGGTGTCCATAGACTCACGCCGTGCGCCAGGGCGCGAGGCAGAGATCGAATCTGAAGCCTGAATGATAACCGCTTCGACCGATTCAGGTTCTCTGTCCATGTGATGGGACTCGATGATGTTTACGAGTTCATGAATTTCGCCGAATTTCTTCGCGAGATCCGCTCCCACAACAGCATGGCTCCCCTCACCATCCGTAATCACCGCTTTTCCGATATCATGGAGGAGGCCGCCGCGTTTCGCAAGTCCAACATCGGCTCCGATTTCCGCAGCTATCATGCCTGCTATGTTTGCAACCTCCTTGCTGTGTGCAAGTATGTTCTGTCCATAGGAGGTCCTGAAGAAGAGCCTGCCGATATAGGATACCAAGTCCTGAGAGACGCCCTGAATGCTCAGGTCAAAAACCGCCTTGTCACCCTCTTCAATAATGACTTTGTTTACTTCCTTTGTTACCTTTGAGGTCACCTCTTCGATACGCGCTGGATGAATTCGGCCGTCCGCAATCAACCTCTCCATGGAGATCCGTGCTATCTCTCTCCGAACAGGATCGAAACTGGAAATTACCACGGCTTCAGGTGTGTCGTCTATAATGACATCCACACCGGTGAGCGTTTCCAGGGCACGGATGTTGCGTCCCTCCCTGCCGATGATCCTCCCCTTCATCTCGTCATTTGGTAGTGAGACTGAGGTGACGGTAATTTCAGAAGTAATCTCTGACGCGAGTCGTTGAATGGTGTGGGCAAGAATATTCCGGGCCCTCTTTTCGGCTGTTGCCTTGGCATCGCTCTCGATGTTATTGATTAAAAGCTGGGCATCCCGGCGTGCCTCTTCCTCCATGCCCTTGATGAGTGTGTTCTTTGCTTCTTCTGCAGTGAGACTGGAAATTCGTTCAAGCTCTCTGCGCGTTTCCTCCTGAGCTTCCCTTATTTCCGACTCTTTCGCATCTACCACCCTCTCCCGGTTAGATAAGGATTGATCCTTCTTGTCGAGTACGTCCAATCTCTTATCGAGATTTTCCTCCTTTTGAAGAAGGCGCTTCTCCCATCGCTGAAGTTCAGCTCTCCTCTCCCTCGTTTCACGTTCAAAGTTGCTTCGCTCCTTAAAGAGCTGGTCCTTTGTTTCGAGGATTGCTTCACGTTTTTTCGCTTCAGCATCTTTCTGCGCTTCCTTTAAAATATTTTCAGCGGCTACCTCCGCAGAATTTATTTTAAGTTTGGCTATATAACGGCGCAGAAAATAACCAATTACTAAACCTAAGACGAGGGATGGTAGTGCATATTGAAGTATCATATACACCACCGCGTTACCCCTTTCATAGATCCAAAACTGCTACCATAGCTTACTATAGGAAAGGTTTTCAGTCAAGAAAAAGAGACATTTATATAATATTTGTGAGGGTTTTTTTTATCTCTTTTATCTTTGCAAGCACTTCGGATGAATCAAATGATTCATTTATTGTGGGGCTGAGTATGATGAACCCTGCAAGGCCTGCTCCGGAGGGACAGAGGGGAGCGAAAAAAATGCTCTTGATCGTCGACGTATCAGAAAGCGAGAACTTTTCCCTCAACTCATCATCCAGGAAGGCATCATTGCGAATATAGAGTATCTTGTCTTTCTGTAATATCTTTGTCACAATCTTTTCTTTCCCTGAAAAGATCAGTTTCGGTTCAGTTTCACGGGAAAACCCTGTAATTACACATGGTTTGAAAGTGCCCTTTTTCTGTTTGAGCAGCACAGCGCCTTTATATATACCCACTGTCTCAAGAAATTGCCTGAAGATATCACGAATAACATCCTGCCGGCCGATCCCTTCAGTTTTTCCAAGCGGCTCATCGGTTAACGCTGTGTGGTCTCCCCCAGGGGCTGCAAACTCCTTTTCAATGCCTTCCGCCGCTTCTCCCGCATCGCCCTCGGTACTAGAAGCGGTGTCAACTCCCACAAGAGCCTCTAGGTCGGGAAGAATATCCGCTCCCCCTTCATTCCTCTGCTCAATATCCGCCAGATCGTCAACAACGGATTCATCTATTTCAGCCTGTACAGGCTCCTCTAGGGTCCTTTCCCCTGCATCCTCAATCTCATCCAGTTCCTCGATCTCCTCGAGCATTTGAGCTTTTGGTCCCATTATTTCACGCTGTACAGCCTCCAGCTTTTCAAGTTCCACTGAGTCATTTAGAGGCTTCATACCCTCTTCCGCCCCGTCCTGTACCAGGGAAAGATTGTCCTCTGCCGCAGGCTGCTGGGGTTGATAAGAGGTTGCCTGGGCAGTCTCGGCGTCAGGTACACCATCGGGTATGAACTGACTATCATCGTACTCATCGGCAACCTCCGCTTCCCCGACCTCGTCAAGCTCCTCTACCACTTCAACATCATCGAGCGGGATCACACCTTCATGTGGAGAGGGAGGGCCTGCCGGTGCAGGCTGCTCACCACGACCTGCTGCGATCTCACTTCCAGGCTGACCCAATTCCCGCATTACCCTGCCATCGACACCGCGTACGCCTGAGATCACAGGTTTCGTCTCTGATGCTACACCCCCCATGCGGAGCTTCTTTCTCTCTTTGACCGTTGTCAGTATGAAGATGATAATGGCCGCAACGACCACTGCCTGCACTACAAGTATAAGCGCTCCTATACGTGATATACGCACCTGTGCGGTATCGTAGGTCACGGCAACAATCCATGGGGACAGTGTCTGAGATACCGGCAGAAAATATATGGTTTTATCAAATTGGTCACGCCGGACCCGGACAAAACCCGCCTGCTGCCCGAGTACTGTCTGGGATAAATTTCTGAAATTCTCCCTATCACCGGCATCAACGACGGGAAAATTAATAAAAATAACCCGATCCGCAGAAAGAAGCGCACTTTCATAGGCGAACCCCGGAATACCGGAGAATATGCTGTCAAGGAATTCCGGGTCGTAGTAGAAAAGCAGCGCATGGCCGGAATCGATACCTCGATAAAGAACAATACTCCTCACGGCTTCGTCAACGAGGGCCCCGCCCATGCCAGTCGTAAATACCTCGCTGTAGATCTCACGGTCAAGGACGGAGCCAATAGGCACATCTTCTGACGTGCTCAACAGTATCTCATACCGCGAATTGATGAGATGGGCTTTCCCAACCAGCGGATTACTCTCGACAAATTCGAGAAGATTTGTACCGGCTGTTTCGGATGCACTGTCGGAGGACATCTGCTCCAGAAGGAAATCGATTTTATTGTTTTCACTATCGATGCGTCGTTCGAAATTGGCTGCCAGCACTTCGGTCAGGATCTGTTTCTCAAGCTCCACAGAGCGCCCTACGAGGTCCCGCAGAAAACCTGCACCACCCTGCTCCTCTCTGTTGACGAGCAGCTCCCCGTATCCCTTCAAATCTTTGCCAAGCATGAGGTACACAGATACGAGCAGCACCACGGCTGCTGCAGCACTGAACAGTACCTTCAGGAGTGTTTTTTTCACTACCACCGATTACCCCTTCTTTATTATTATACCGTCCTTCTCAAGGTCTTGCTTCCCACC
>JAGLSF010000003.1 GCA_023136305.1 Spirochaetota bacterium | reverse complement strand
CATTTCTTCTTATCAAGTAAGATTGGGAAGAGAAATGACCAAAGAGTTTCGAGATTCTTTAACAGAGACGCAGCAAAAGATTTTAGATCTTTTAGGCATCAGTTTGAATTATTACTGGGGGAATACCTTTTCTGAGTAAAATAATTCAGGAAAAGTCTAATTTTAACCTGCGGAAAGTAAGATAATAAGTTAGGATAGGAAAATAGAATTTTGATGTTTTCTTCAATACAGTTCATCGACTTGTCAGACAAATGAAAAGGGGGGTAATTTATTTTTATTATGGGTAATAAGAAAGCTTCTGAGGCGACCGAAGGAAGTCCTGTAAGGGTGAAGGGTATGAAAAATGCAGAATTATCGGAGCATTTCAAATGGAGGAAACCCTCTGCTATACGGCTTGCACAGATCGAGTTCATGAAGAGAAGGGATGATGTTCAGGCGGTAAATGTGGCTATTGGAAACGTCTCACTGCCCATGCATCCCGCAATGCAAAAACGCATGTTCAACCTTGGTTCTGTCGACAGTCCCTTTAAGAATGGAGTTGTTAAATATACCCCAACCGTTGGCCTGGAAGAAACGAACAGGGCGTTTCTGAACATAATTGCTTCCAGTGGATTCAAAACTGAAGGACTGTATCCACAGATTACCGATGGCGGCAGCCAAGCGATGGAACTCGCAATACTCGGAGTGTGCGGACCTCCTGGCAGCGCTGAACACCCCCTTTTTCTAATAGATGCGGCATATACGAATTATGGTGCAATGGCGCGTCGATTGGGGCGCAGGACCGTGTGCGTCAGCAGATTGCTGCAGGAAAATGGAAAGTTTACCCTGCCCGAAGTTGATAAGATTGAGAAGGTAATCGAAGAGAGCCGCCCGGGAGGACTTGTAGTAATCCCCTATGATAATCCAACCGGGCAATTTTTCGATCGTGAATCAATGGTGCTTCTCGCACGGTTATGCGTTAAAAACAACATGTGGATCGTCAGTGATGAGGCATATCGTGAGCTGTTTTACATTAAAAGCAGTGCAACGAGTATATGGGAAATTACGGAGGACCTTGTGCCGGGAATACAGGGGAGAAGGATCAGTATCGAAACTGCTTCGAAAGTCTGGAATGCCTGCGGATTGAGAATCGGTGCCCTGGTCACGGATAATCGGGAGTTTCATGAGAAGTCTGTTGCTGAGTATACCGCCAATCTCTGTCCAAATGCCATAGGGCAGTTTATTTTTGGTTCCCTTGCTCAAGAAAGTCACACCCAATTGAAAAATTGGTACAGGAAACAGAGAGAGTATTATCTCCAGATGCACACTTCGGTGAACAGTGAGCTCAAGAGAAGGATACCAGGAGTAATTGTCTCGAGTCCTGATGCCTCTATTTATTCGGTCATTGATGTTAGAAATATTGTAGGGCGAACCTTTAAGGCCAGAGACTTTGTCATGTATTGCGCACGCAAGGGTGCAGTTGAAGTTGATGGAGAAAAGCTGACTTTGCTTGTAGCACCCATGGAGGGATTCTACAGCGTTGAAAGAGAGGGGGAAAATCCAGGGAAAACACAGATGCGAATTGCTTATGTGGAACCCCCTGAGCGACTAAAGCTTGTTCCACTACTTTTCAGTTTGTTGTTACAGAAATATACCTCATAGCTATCCTTTTGGTTGATTATAACCAGTGGCCCTCTTTTGGGATAGTAACCATTTTACCGCACTTCGGACAATTTCCCTTTCTGCCTGCATGTTCTCTCTTTGCCCTTAAATTTCCCCCGCACTCAGGGCAAGTGAAATCAATGTACTGTTTTTTATTTCCTCTATATCTTCATCCCTCTAGTAGAATTATTTTATGTTTTACAGTATCCAAGAAACTGGTTTTGGTAACCTAGGAGTTAAATCATGTTGAGATTAAGATGACTATGGATCTGGCCAAATCAATATTTGGAGAAAGTGCAGGTACAGAAGAAGAAAAAAAGGATTTACAGAGATTAAACGTACAACCATTGGACTCAAAAAAATTTAGTGATCAATACCACCTGATTATTCTTACACAATCAACTGACAGGGCCACTGCCCCTCTTAAATGAGGAGCTCGTTGTAGGGAAGATTGCAGCTCTTCGCTACGCCCGGGTGCACGCATTTGCCCCCATGTGTGTTTATACCCCTCCTGATCGCTTCATCGAGCATGCCCGCCGACTCAATGCCACTGCGCTCTATCTCCAGGCCGTACTTGAGTGTAACGCTCGTGAGCGCTATGGTGGATGAGCGTGCCACCGCACCCGGCATATTCGCCACACAGTAATGCACGATGCCGTCCACGATGTATATAGGGTCATCATTTGTGGTGGGGCGTGAGGTTTCAGTGCTCCCCCCCTGATCGATGGCCACATCCACGATTACAGCCCCCTGTTTCATGATTCCCAGATGGGAACGCTTGATGAGCTTTGACGCGGATTCTCCGGCCACGAGCACGGCCTGTTCCCTCGCTATCGATTGTTCAGCTCCAGGATGAGCTCAACTTCGCCCCGCGACATCTTTGTTACCTTGCAGATCTCCGGTATGGTCCACTTCTGCTCAAAGAGGGTGAGTACGGTCTTGACCTTGCTTTCCGATTCCCTGGACAACAGTGTGGGCTGGTCCTTCGATGCCCGCCGGCCGCCATCCGGTCCGCCGGCCGGTCCTCCGAAGCTCTGCATCTCGCCTACGAGCCGCTCGGCATCCTTGGTAAGGTTGGTGAGCCGTGATTCGGTGCGCGCGAGCCACTCCCGTGTGCTCTGGAGCTGCTTGCTCCTCTCCTCGATGTCAGCAACGAGCGAATCCATCTCCTTGAACCTGGAAAGCACCTCCTCGATACGGCTCTCATAGTTCAGGAGATTTCCCGTCTTCTCATCGATGAGCGAGACCTTGTTCTTCAGGTCCTCCTCCCTGTCTCGGAGTTCCTTCAAATCGGTGTTCAGCAGATCTGCACGCTGCTCCAGGTTCGCGATAAACTCCTTGGTCTTGGTAATGGTATCGATGGATACCTCGATGTCCTTCTCCCTGCTCACGAGTTTCTCGGCCTTGTCGTTGAGTCCTCCGAACCGACTGTCGATATCCCTCATCCCTGACTCAATATGCTCGAGAAGCTCCCTCTCCCCCTCGATGAGCTTGATCTTTTCATCAACAACCGCAATGAGACCGATGGCCTGCTCCGCATTCTTAGCGATGTCCTGCACGAGCTTCTTTTCGCTCTTGAGCTGCCTGACCTTTGCGGAGATGTCCCCCTCATCACGCTTCAGATTATCGATCACCTTGCGCATAGAGAGTATGTCTTTCTTGTCCTCCTTGAGCTGCATCATGATATCTGAAAAACGTTCGATGTCCTCCTCCACCTTTTCCTTGAACCGAATCGCCCGTTTCAGAACCGTGGACTCCCTTTCGAAATCGTCTATCCTTCGCTCGATATCCCCCGCCCGCTTCTCGATGCGGTCCTGGACCTCCGCCGCCTCGATTTCAAAACCACGAAGGGCTTTCTCAGCCTCACCGTGTGATGCCTCGAGGTCCGCCTTTGCACCGCCGGCAAGGGAAGTCACGAGCTCCTGCAGCTCCCTGCCCTTCTCATAGATAAGCTCGCGGCTCCCCTCGATCTCCTTTTCCACATCACTCCGGAAATAGTCGAGCGCATCCGAGACATCCCCCAACACATTCTCCTTCATGCCGCCGACCTTCTCCCGTATCTCTTCGACCTCACTGTTCATACCGTCGATGCTGTTCTGAAGCCTGTCCTTCAATTCGTTACCTGTCTTGAGATAGCTGGTCTCGATCTCTCTGACGCTTCCATCCACGCTGCTCATCGCCTCGTCTATTTTACCCTCCACCATGTCACTGATACCGTCAACCCTGCCGTTCACCTCCTCGATCTTCTCCTGTATCCCGGCAAGTTCGACCTTGAACCGCTCAACCGAACGGTCTCTCTCCTCCTTGAACAGGGTCTGCAGGCTCTCCAATTCCCGTACAAGTTCCTGCCGGGCCTCAATGCGCACACGGTTAACATTTTCCATGAAGCGCTTTTCCTGACTGCCGAGCTCCTCTTCTGAGGCATGCATCCGTTCATCCACTCTGCCCATATATTCGGTGATCTGCTGCTCACGCTCCTGCAGTGCCGAATCCGACTCATTTATGATCGACCCGATACGCTCGACGATCTGCTCACGGGCCCTGGAGTAGATTTCCTCGGTTTCCTCTCTGAGGCTCACAATCTTTTCCTCGATCTCGGGGCGGTAGGTTTTAAAAACCGATTCGATCCGCTGCTCGATCATTTCCTGACCGGTATCGGCAATATTCTTGAGATCACCGATTCTGCCTTCCAGCGTGTGTATATTTTCCTTATACTCCCTGAGGCGGCTCACAAAGCTTTCACGTACGGAAGATGCTGCCTCGCCCACGCTGCGTTCAATCTGCTCGGTGACGGTACTGAGCTGTACACGCACCTCCCTGACCGGAACCTGCAGGCTTTCGATGAGAGCCTGTTTCCGGTTCTCCACCTCACCGCCGAAGGACTCGATCTGCCCTCGAATTTCATCCTGCTGTGACTTGAGCTTTGACTTCATGGCATTGTAGAGTGCAGCGAACTCCTTCTTGTAGGCAACAAGCTTCTCGTTCATTTCAGAAACGATGGGCTTGATGAGGAGCAGGTTCTTGTTTGCCTCCTCGTTGATCTCGGCGACCACCCTGCCCTTCAGCATTTCGGCTTCACTCTGATGGGCCTTTGCATTCAGGCTCAGCACCTCACCGTACTTGTCCGTCTCATCCTTGATGCTCTGAAGCAGGCTCTGCACCCTTCCCTCGAGCCTTGTCACATAGGCAGACAGGTCCTTTGCCTGCGACTCGACCTTCTGATAGATATTGGCTTTCAGTGATTCACGGCTCTCCTCGAGAAGCCCGACATACTTCCGGTACCCATCCTCCGCTCTCTCCAGGAAGCTGCTGACAGCCTCTCCGCCGACCGTTTCGATCTTCTTGTGCGCCTCGGTTACCAGGTCGCCAAGCTCGTTGATCCTGCGCTCAACGGTGAGCAGCCTGCCCTCCTCAACTCCCTTGACCCTTTCACGGCAGCTCTGCACCGCATCCATGAAACCGGTGATGCCCTTATTGGCCCGGGCCATGATATCCTGGGTTTCGCGCTTGAACTTCTCCAGATCCCGCGTCCCCGTTTCAGAGAGCATCTCTAAATTCTGGCGGTACTCATCGATGAGGTTTCCCATTCTACCGCGCGCCTCTTCGGCGAGTATACCCGAGGCCTCCTCCAGCGCCTTGTCGGACTTTTCCTGCACACGTTTCTCAATGGTGGGGATTATTGCAGAGGCATTTCTCAGTGCCTTTTCGTTTTCAGCAATATCGATGGTGATCTTGTCCACCTGTTTCGAGAGCGGCTTCAGAGAGGGCAGGCTCTTACGAAGCGTACTCACCTCTTCGGAGACCTCCTGCTTCAGCCCTTTCAGTTTCTCAAGCTCCCGCTTTACCCCCTCGAGCTCAATGCGCTCGCTCTGCAGCTGTACACTGGTTTTACCAAGATTGTCCCGAGATGATTCGATGCTGTCCAGGAGGGCCTCAGCCCGCGCCACCACGCGCTCAAGCTCGCCCATCTGGCTTTTCAGCTCCTCCCGTTTCTTTCCGAGAAAGAGGTTGAAGTCTTCTGAGAGCTTCTCTGCATACTTCTTGAACTTGTTGAAGTTGATCGTTCTTTTGTCAAGTCTGCGGAAGAAGAGAATGAGAATGAGAGATACAAAAATGGTGACAAAGGGCCAGTAACTCATATTCCCCTCCCGTGCTCCACCAGGATGCAGAGCACCATTTTCCTAACCTTATCGTAGCTAACTCAAAACGTCAATTCATTTTACGGGAACAGGAGATGCCAGGCTTCACAGCGCTGCACCCCTTCGTTCGCGGCACTCTGTGAAAAAAAATCTGCAGCAGGAGGGACAAATCCTGCTGCAGGGTATCAGTGATAGAATTACACTGTGGTGTTTTTTCAGCGTATATCCTCTCCTCTAGTAGCTCATCTCTGCCAGATGCTTGTACAGATCATAGCGCCGGGCGGCATCGGCTCGAGCCGTTTCGAGATACTCGATGGCTTTCTCAGGATTGGTCTGCTTCAGTGCCCTGAACCTGAGTTCGCCGTACATGTAGTCACCTATGTCGAGAGACGGTTCCTTGGAATCAAGGGTAAGGGGGTTCTTGCCCTCCTTTGCAAGCATCGGGTTGAACCGGTAGAGCGGGAAATGGCCCGACTTCACCGCCTTTTTCTGATTCTCAATACCGTTGGACATATCGATACCATGGGCAATACAGTGCGTGTATGCAATGATGAGTGAGGGTCCCGGATAGGCGTCTGCCTCATTGAGGGCCTTGACTGCCTGATTCATATTCGCTCCCATTGCAATGCACGCCACATAGGCCCTTCCGTAGGTCATGGCCATCATACCGAGGTCCTTTTTCCCGATTGGCTTTCCAGCCTCGGCAAAGCGCGCAATCGCCCCGATGGGCGTGGATTTAGACATCTGCCCGCCCGTATTGGAGTAGACCTCCGTGTCAAGGACCAGGATGTTCACATCCCGTTCCGATGCAAGCACATGATCCACTCCGCCATACCCAATGTCATAGGCCCAACCGTCACCGCCGAAGGCCCATATGGAGCGCTTTATCAAATAATCGGCAAGGCTCCGGAGGAGCTTCAGGTCGCTGTCGCTGGCCTTTTCGAGGGATTTTTTTAGCTTGATGACCACCTGTCGCTGTGCCTCGATTTCTTCCGGCGTTGTCTGGGCCGACTGAAGTATCTTCTTCAAGAGGGAGTCGTCCACACCGGGCTTTTTTTCCTTTATAGCCTTCTGGGCGAGCTCGAGCGCATGCTGCTGAAGTTTGTCGGAGGTGAGCCTCATGCCCATGGCAAACTCTGCCGCATCTTCGAAGAGAGAGTTGGACCAGACCGGCCCCCTGCCATCATCCCGCGTGGTATAGGGTGTGGTGGGCAGATTTCCTCCGTATATGGAGGAGCAGCCCGTTGCATTGCCTATGATGGCACGGTCGCCGAAGAGCTGTGAGATGAGTTTAACCACCGGTGTTTCGCCGCAGCCCGCACAGGCACCTGAAAACTCGAACAGCGTGGGAAGAAGCTGCGATCCAATAATGGATGTTCGAGGCATGAGTGACGGATCAGTATTGGGAATACTGAGGAAGAAATCCCAGTTTTGGGCCTCCTGCTCTCTCAGGGGTATCTGAGGCTCCATCATGAGAGCCCTTTCACCGGTCGGTTTTCCGTCTACCTTCTCCTGGCCGGGACAGATATTCGCACACTGCCTGCATCCCGTGCAGTCTTCCGGTGCGACCTGTACGCTGAATTTCATACCCTGCATCTTCTTCGCCCGCGCATCCACGGATTTGAAGGCCTGGGGTGCCTTCTTCAGATGGTCCTTGTCATAGAACTTGATGCGGATGGATGCATGGGGGCAGACCAGTGAGCACTGCCCGCACTGTATACAGAGGTCCGGATTCCAGACGGGGATCTGGTCGGCGATATTCCTCTTTTCATACTTCGTGGTACCCGTTGGGTAGGTCCCGTCATCGGGCAGGAGAGAGACAGGGAGTCTGTCACCCCTGCCGGCAATGATCTCACCCGTAACCTTCTTCACGAAATCGGTAGCCGTATCGGGAACTACGGAGAGCATGTGCTTCTTCGATGTCACCTTGTCTGGGTATGCCACTTCCTCAATACTCTCGATCGCCGTATCAACCGCCTTCATGTTCATGTCGATGATATTCTGGCCCTTCTTCCCGTAGGATTTCACAATGGCTTCCCGAATGAGCTCAATGGCCCGATCCTTCGGAATAACGCTGGAAATCATGAAGAATGCGGTCTGCATGATGGTGTTGATGCGGGCACCGAGCCCCAGCTTCTGGGCAATATCCACCGCATTGATGACGTAAAAGGTGATGTTCTTCCTTATGATCTGCTCCTGCACCTCAGCGGGCAGATCATCCCACACCTCATCCTTCGAGAAGGGTGAGTTGAGAAGGAACACGCCCTCCTTTTCAAGTTTTGAAAGCATATCATACTTCTCGACAAAGGAGAACTTGTGACAGGCAAGGAAGTTTGCCTTGCTGACCAGATAGGTGCTCCGTATGCGGTCTTCGCCGAAACGGAGATGGCTCACCGTCACCGCACCGGCCTTCTTGGAATCATACACAAAATACCCCTGAGCGTAGTTGGGGGTTGCTTCGGCGATGATCTTGATGGAGTTCTTGTTCGCACCGACCGTTCCGTCAGAACCCAGTCCATAGAACATTGCACGGTGTACACCCTTCCCCTCTGTGTAAAAGTCCTCGTCCCACGGGAGACTGAAGTCGGTTACATCATCCAAGATTCCAACGGTGAAGTGGTTTTTGGGCTTTAATTCCTTCAGATTATCGAGCACGGACCTGGCCATACCGGCATTGAACTCTGCCGAACCGAGACCGTATCGCCCCCCCAGGACATTCGGATACTCCTTGAATGACGCCCATCCCTCACTCATGGATTCACCCACAGCTGTCCACACATCCTCATAGAGCGGCTCACCGACTGAACCGGGTTCCTTTGTGCGGTCCAGAACAGCTATACTCTTCACTGTTGCAGGAAGGGCCTGGGCGAAATCCTTTGCACTGAAAGGCCTGAAAAGCCGTACCTTCACGACACCTACTTTTTCACCTTTGGCATTCAGATAATCCACCACTTCTTCCATAGTCTCCGCACCTGATCCCATGAGTACCACGATCCTGTCGGCATCGGGTGCACCTACGTAGTCAAAGAGGTGATACTGTCTCCCCGTCAGCTTCGCATACTTGTCCATGGACTCCTGCACTACACCCGGCACGGCCTGATAGTAGCTGTTCACCGTCTCACGGGCAGCGAAGAACACATCCGGGTTCTGTGAGGTGCCCCTTATCGTCGGGTTCTCCGGGTTGAGGCCCCGCAGTCGATGGGCGATTACGTACTCATCATCGATCATCTCCCTCATATCATCGTAGGTAAGCTGCTCGATCTTCTGTATCTCATGGGAGAGACGAAATCCATCGAAGAAATGGAGAAAAGGTACTCTCGACTTCAGGGTTGATGCCTGAGCTATGATTGCAGTGTCCATGATTTCCTGAATGGACGATGAGGGCATCAGGGCAAATCCTGTACCACGGACAGACATGACGTCCGAGTGATCGCCAAAGATGGAGAGAGCCTGACAGGCCACGGCACGGGCAGTTACATGGAAAACCGTCGGGCACAGCTCTCCGGCGATCTTGTACATGTTCGGGATCATGAGCAGCAGACCCTGCGAAGCCGTATAGGTGGTTGTCAGGGCACCGGTGGTCAGTGCGCCGTGAACCGCACCCGCAGCCCCGGCTTCCGACTGCATCTCAGTCACCGAGGGGATGGTTCCCCAGATATTTTTTCTCCCCTTCGCTGACCATGCGTCGGACAGTTCCCCGATGGAGGAGGATGGTGTAATCGGATATATTGCAATAACCTCATTCACCGCATGGGCAACATAGGCCGCAGCAGTGTTGCCGTCCATCGGTACCATTTCTCTCTGCATCGTATACCTCTCTCTCACACAAGGCCTGGTGCCAAAGTTGTGTACATTGTAATAATATTTCAAGAGGCAATCAAGCGGAATTGGGAACATGCCGCTCCATCGAACCGGCACTGCCCATAGCTCCTGAAAAGTGAAGGGGGACGGAGTGATCTGCTTCCATGTCCTGGCCAGGGCCTGTGATAACAGGAGATCCCGGCAGTTGGGGTGGGTCTTTAACTGGAACCGAGGTACTTCACGAGGGTTAGCCTGTTTATGCGATTCCCGATATAGTCAAAGTGGATCTCATCCATCATTTCCTTCATGATATAGATGCCGAGTCCCCGCTCCTTGGACTGTGAGAAGTGATCGTCGATATCCACTTCATCCTGCTCGATGGGGTTGAACCTGTCCCCCTCGTGCTCGTAGATGACGATGAACTTCTCATCCTCTTTCCTGCATTCAACGGTGAATCCCCGGTCCTCACCACTCCCCATTCCATGCTCGATAATATTGGCGCACCACTCGTCGCAGGAAATCTCCACCTTTGTAATGTCCGACTCGTCAGCCCCAGCTTCCTTTGCCTTACCGGAAATGAAGTTTCGGGCCTTTGAGAGATTTATGAGATCTGATTCAAGATAAACCTTCTCGTCTTTCATCAACACACTCCAGCAATCCGGGCACTCCTATGCCGGTGCGACCGCACCCCGCTCATCGACCTTAATGATGCCTCTGCAGCCCGAACATCTGTATTTTCCAGGCTTTGAAGCCCTAAGTTTCTTAGCACAGTGAGGACATTCGAATACCAGTGGGAAAACGGCCGCTGCCCCTGACTGCGCCTCTGCTGCAGCCGGGCCGACTGCCGGAGCCCCTGTACCCGTGCCCTCGAGCGTACCGAGTGCTGAATCGAGATCATCGGCAATTTTAAAAAACTTCGTAAACCCGAGGAGTTGAAAAACATCGAGCACCTTGTTTTGAAGCCCGAAGAGCACCATGTCTCCCTTTTTCTGTTTCAGGTTCTTCAAAAATGCGGTGAAGGCACCGATGCCTGTACTGCTGATATAGTTGAGTCCATTGCAGTTGAAGAGTATCCGGTTTATGCCCGAATCAATGAGCTGATTCACGTGCGTCTGGAATTCGGGCGAATTATAGGTATCGAGATAACCCGTCATTATGAGCTGTACCGTTTTCCCGTCACCGCCAACCTGAATGGGAGTGATTTTCAGGGAATCTTTGATGGTGATCTCTTCCATGCCCCGTCCTCTGTTACTCAGTATTATAGATCAAATATATATTCTTTTGCAAATAATTCCTATTTGGTCGCTGGTGCAAACTCCAGTAGCGCAGCTACTGGCTAATTATTCATTGGAGAGTGCATCTTATACACCAGCTCAATCATTAGTTTCTTATTTATTAATATACAATTATTTATATAATTATACATGTGAACTTATTAATAAAATGCGAATTGTTCACTAGAAACTAATTATGTTGATCCCTCACTTGAGTTTCATGACCATGAGCGTCATATCGTCAAACTGCTCGACGTCACCCACGAAGGAGAGTACGTCGTCCACAATGGCATTGGCAATATGCCTTGACCCCTTATCGGCAACATTGGGGATAAAATTCGAGAGCCTGGCCATGCCGTACTCCTCCTTGACCCCATTTCGTGCCTCGAGAATGCCGTCGGTGAACAGATACAGTGAATCCCCGTTCTGCAGGCGAATCGGTTTCTCCTCCGAGTATTCCACATCGGGCATGACGCCGATGGGGATCGAGCCCGACGGCGGGTTCACCTGATAGCAGCGGCTCTTGTTTCGCTTGAAAATCATGAGGGGGCCGTATCCGGCATTGGTGTAGCGGAACGCCCCGTTTTTGAGGGTGTAGGTCCCAAACAGCAGGGTGGCGAATCGGTCGCTTGAGATATCGGCCGACAGCGTTTTATTCATAAGCGTCACCACCCGCGCAGGGTCCTGTACTCCCGAGTTGACGAGCGACTTAAAAATCGTCCTGATCATGATCATCATGAGTGAAGCGGGAACCCCCTTGCCGGCAACATCGCTTATGATGACACCGTAGATCCCGTTGCCGATCTCAATGAAATCGTAGTAATCACCCCCCACACCGGCAGCAGCTCTGTAGTATCCATCGATACTCAGTCTATCGCTTTCTATGCCCGACCCCGGGATCATACTCTGCTGTATGTTTCGTGCGATGTCGAGCTGCTCGTCGAGCTTTGCCTTTTTTTCCATCTCCTGCTGATAGATGAGCAGCCGATCGGTCATACGGTTGAATTCATGGGCGAGCATGCCTATCTCATCACGGGCCTTTACCTCTATCTTGTGTTCCAGGTTTCCACTTCCGATGATGTTGGCGCCATTTGCAAGGATTTTGATCGGCTTAATGGTGACGGTTGCCATGATGATCGCACCGACCACACCCACGATTATGGTGAGTATGGTAATAATGATGGTGTAGTTTCGGCTGCTGCGCCTCAATTCCCCTATGGTTCTGGTAATTGTTCCTGTCGAATACCCGAGCTGTACCGTGCCAATCCGCGTTTTTGCAAAAACCACAGGCGAAGCCAGATGATACTGGTCGGCAAGGTCGTCGGGTGAAAACGCCGGTTCAATGAGCGTCTCGCCGCTGAGGAATGCGCGGCGGGTAAAATCGTCATCGAGCACTGTTCCCTGCTGGCCTAGATCAGAGTGAGCGAACACACGGTTTCCCGTGTCGAGCACCGAGATGTACACGATGTCATCGTTTTCCATGGTCTTTGCTATTTGGGTGAGAAGAGGGACCGCGTCATTGTCGAGGATACTGTCGCTTGCAACATTGACCATGTTTTCAAGGGAGAGATTGGCCTTCTCCATCATCTGCTTTGCAAGTGCCCGTCTCTCATGATTGATTGCGTAATAGCTCAGTACGGCGCTGATCCCGAGCGTCAGCAGCAGGACCAGAACGCCGATGAGCAGGCTGAATTTAAAACGCAGTCCGAAACGGACCTTTTCTCCAGTTTCCATGACATTTCCCTCTCTCACCGCTCTATATCGCTTAATAGCTCCGGCGGTTATATAAAAAGTTATGAAAAAGAGGCCTCCAAGCAGTATGTACAGCAGTATATTGAGAAATCGATGGGCCTGAAAGCGGTATCCCCCAATAAGCCACGGCGGTGCCGTGACGATCTCGGGCTTTTCCTCCCTCTGAATGGCGGGAGATCTCAGCTTGAACGCCAGGCGCGACGTACCACTCACATTGCCCGCACGATCGATTGCCGCAACCTGAAAATACCAACTCCTCTCCTCCAGGGACTGAAACTGCCTGTACTCGCGCGCGGTTCGGATGCGGGCACTCGAGATGTTCACCTTTTCCCTGGTGAGACGGTAATTGTAGCCGATCACATCCCGACCCCTGGTGGACCACTCGATCAGGGGTGAATCGCCCTCGAAATACCCATTCTCATCAAGGCTGAGCTCCGACAAAACCGGCGGCGGCGGCGGCGTCAGGTCGACGTAGAAGGAGGTGGTGAGGGTGGGTGAGATGTTTCCCGCATTGTCCTTTGCTCTGAGATGCAGATGCCAAATGCCCTCCTCATCCCCCCTGAGCTTGACGCTGTGCACGCTGGAGGAGACATTGACGATTTCGGGATCAAACTTCTCCTCTCTGTTGAAGGCATAGAGATATCCCTCGATACCTGCAGGATCCTCAGGCGGGTGCCAGTGCACGATAAGGCCGCGCCTTCCGATATAGTTGCTGACCGGTTTCTTGATGTGTGGAGCTGCAGCCCTGCGATCCGGCCCTGTACGGGCTATACCGGCCGTATCATGCCAGAATAGATGCAACTCGTTTTCCCTGTAAAGGGGCACGTGATCGATCACGTTTGCCTTGAGCTGACCGAGAGGTTCTCCCTCCGCAAACTGTCCATCACGACCGCTTGCGTGGTACAGGTTTCCCCTTCCCGTTCTTTCGTCGATGTAAAAGACGTGCAAGGTGTCGCCAACCCACAGTATACGCGGCTCCCGGGCATTAGAAATGGAGGGGGTTATCCGCAGGGGGTCCGTAAGGGGGAAGCCTCTGAGGTCAAACTCCTGATAGTATATACCCCGCGTTCCCTCCCTATCGCTCTGCCATACAAGTATCAATCGGTCCCCGGTGGCGCTCATCTGTGGCCGTTCGTCCTCCAAGACCATACTGTCGGTCAAATTTATGGGCTCCGACCAGGCACCGCCCAACTGGTCCATCCATGAAAGATATACATTGAACATGTGCGCCCGCTGCTCAGATAAAGGCCTCGATTGCCAGGCAACATAGTATCGGCCCTTGTAGTCGAGAAAGGCGGGAAAAAAGGAACCGGAAAAATCACCCGACACGCGGTACCCTTGTGACCAGGTTTTTCCCCGATTGGAGGAGAGGGCATAGTAGAAATCCACCCGTCTGCCCTCGCTCTCCGTATGATAGAAGAGCATAAGATTCCTTCCACTCAGATGAATCGAGGGGTCGAAACTGTACACACCGGACTCTACCACCCTTCTTGCCGCAGTCCAGGTCAGTCCACCATCCACACTCTCGGTGAGATAAATATTTCCCTGCAGTGTATTCCAAACCAGAAACAGGTCTTCGCCCCAGCGAACCACATCGAAGTGCGGGTAGAAACCCTCCTCAACCTCAATCCCCTCAACAATGGGATCAGGCCCGCTGAATTCCCTGAGATCTCCGGATCGGTAGTACTGTATCGCTGCACCGCCTCCCGTCCTTCTCATAAAGAAGACCAGAAAGGTTTTTCCCGTATCGATTATTCGCACATCGGAATAGGTAGATGATTTGGTGTTCTGCTGAAAATAGGTAGGCGTATCCCATTGATAGGCCAAGGCTGTAGTGGTCAACAGAATGAACAGTACTGTGCAGATAAAAGGGGTCTTTCTCATGATCAGCCCTATGTACCCATTATCTCGAGCCGCTTGCGGGCCCGTTCAATATTCGTTTTGACGCTTTCATTGGTTGGATCGAGACGGAGGACCTCCTCCCACTCCGATATGGCCTCCTTGTACAGGCCATTCATATAGAGGGTCACCCCCTCGATATAATGCTTCTTGATCCGGATCTTCAGTTCATCCTCGACCTCGAGAGGGCCGGTCGAATCTGCCGCCATTGCCTTCTGTAGATTACGAAGCTTCGATTCGCTTCTGGCTAGCAATACCTGTGCATCCACATACTCCGGGTCAAGTTCCAGCGCTTCCCGAAGCGTTGCGATTACATCTTCCAGCTTCTCACGACTGTAAAAATCAAGCCCCTTCCGGTACAGCCGCTGCGCTTGACGGCGGTCCTTTTCTGTAACCACCTTTTTCTGCTGCTCCTGGGTTTTTTCCTGTTCATCGAGCCCTGTAAGCAGCGCTTCCGTATCCCTGTACTCAGGATCGACCTCACGTATGAGCTCCAGTTTTGCCCTGGCCTCCCGTTTCTTACCCTGCCCAATGAACCGTCTGGCATCCCGGTACATACCCTCCAGAATCTCCTCCTGCAGGACCGGATCGGTTTTCCCCAGTGTCCTGGTCAGAGAAATCCTCGCCTCCTCGTTGAAGGGAAATATCAGCAGGATCTCTTCCCAGTATTTAATCGAGTCCTGGTAATTACCTGCGTCATATGCCTGTACTCCCAGGAACTTGAGGTTTTCCACGAGCTTGTAAAAGGGAGAGATGAGAGAGACGGCTTTTTCCTCCTCACGTTTCAGGGCGATGATATCCCTGACGATGTACTCCCTTATCTGCGTGTTCTCAGGGTCCAGTTCTAGACCCTGATTGAGCTGCGCGAGGGAATCACGGTACCGGTTCAGGTTGTAGAACTTGATGCCCTCCCGGAGGTATTGCGCAACGAGCTGTGCATTGACTTCCCGTTCACGCTCCTCCTGCTTCCGTATTGCACTTCGGCTATCCTCGATAAATCGTCTCGATTTCTTCACCTGATAGTTCATGGCGATGGAGTTCTCAAACTGATCGATTGCATCCTCATACTGCCCATTTTCAAACAGATTGACCCCGTTTTCGAAGTAGTCCCGTGCCATCTCGAGCAGGCGGTCCCGTTCCCGAAGTTTGAAATCGATCTTTGAAATGAAGAGTGATGCCTCTTCATCACCCGGCACTATCTCGAGCACCTCCTCCCACCTGGCCCTGGAGCTCTTCAGCCTGTCATCCTCGAAGAACTGGCGGCCCTCTTCGCGGAGTGTATGAAGCTTCCTACCCAGCTCCGCCTCTACCATTCTCTGCTCGGCGAGGGCGATGCGCTGCGGTGCGACCTCACCCTCCGGATAGAACCGCCGAGCTTCTTTAAAGCTTTCAAGGGCACTGTCGAACTCTTCCCGGCTGAGGTGGTGGTCACCCTCATCGATAAGCTCCCCGTAGTGATGGTCCCGGCGCGCATCTTCAACGGCCTGGAGACCCCTCCCCACGAGGACGGTCAGCTCCCTGTTCTTCGGGCTGGAGCTCGCCTGTACGTAGTTGAATTCACTACTGGCATCGTCTAGTTTGCCCTCCTCGAGCAGCAGGAATGCCTTTTTCAGGCGGCTGGCGAGTTCCTCATGCTTCTTCAGCGCCTTTTCTATGAGGAGCTTCACCTCCTCATTCCATGGGTCCACCTTCAACACGTCGGTCCATTTCTCGATGGCACCCATATAGTACATCTCCTCATAGAGCTCCCTCCCCTCCTGGACAGACCGTTCAAGTTCACGCTGTTTGTTTTTCCATCGGGCATACACCGGCTGGGCGAGGAGCACCACTATGAGAATAGCTGCAAGGATAGCGTAGAATCTCAATCTGTATACCATCAATCCATTTATCGACATGAACGGGCGTATATCACTCAAAAACTTGAAAAATTACCGCCCCGGTATTATGCTATTCCTCTGCAAGATTCTATAGGTAAAAACCATTAGGTAAGAGATGACAATGAACCATGAATGACAAATTCACTTACTTATATATAGTATCCCGACAATGGAGATGCGGTCAAACCGAAACAGTCATCGATGCATCAGGGGAAGCTGTGGCGGAACGGAAGAGCTAATGAAATGGAAACTGCTGGCCCTCGACCTGGATGGCACCACTCTGAACAGCAATGAGGAGATCAGTGACAGAAACCTCAGTGCGATACGGGAAGCATCACAGGCAGGCGTTCGTATAATTATCACAACGGGAAGAAGCTACACTTCAGCCAGCCCCTTCATTATACTGCTGAATACGGGAGACCCCTCCATTACCTACAATGGAGCTCTGATCCGAAACGGTAATATCGTGCTCCGTTCCCTCAGCCTTCGTGAGGAGACCGTTTATCGGACATTGACCATCCTGAAAGAACTGGGGCAGACCCCCATCGTCTACTCCATCGATGAGAAACGGCACATCGACAACCCGGATGGACTGGTCGAGAATTTCTTCCAGTTCTCAAAGGGATCGGGTATTGAAAATGTCACTGTCGACAACCTTCTCCATCAGCAGTGGCAGCAGGTCATCCGCATCAGTGTGTTCAGCGATCAGACCACGACAGAGATGCTCGAGAGCGAACTCAACAAACGGCTGGGGAGCAGTATCATAACGGCCCAAACCTTCTTTCCGCACTGGAATTTCTGGATCTTCGAGGTGCTGAACCCCCTCTGTTCAAAACCGGTGGCACTGCAGTTTCTCTGTGATCGGTATGGGTTCCATGCGGACGAGGTAGTTGCAGTGGGTGACAATCGAAACGATATCAGGATGCTGCAGTGGGCGGGCCTGGGCATTGCAATGCGCAACAGCCTACCCGATGTGGCACAGCACGCTGATTACGTCTCCGAGCTGAACAATGACGGACACGGCATCGCTGAGATAATTGAACGCCACATTCTCTCATCCTAGGTCGATCATCCTCTGCATCAATGTTTCCAGATCTTTCATCCCCTGCATCAATCTTTCAAAAACGCCCTGTACAAACGCTGGAGTACATCCACGGTCGAATCTGCATGGTCGATGAGAGGGCTGTTGGGATATGCCCTGATAAATCCTTCGAAGCTGCCCAGCACGCGCTTCAACGCCTCCACCATTTCCACCTGGTCAAACTTAAGGCTTTCAAAGAAGCGGCTGAGGAAATGGTCGCAATCATTAAGCGCGTCACCAAACTGCTGAAACGTCGATGCACGCCGCTCAGCGCCCGAGGGAAGGTCCTGCTCGATATGATCTGCAAAGAGAAGGAGGAACTCGTACATGAGCCTGAACCTATTTCTGTACTCCTTCGAGAGTGCGGTACGCGAGAGTTTTTCACTCTTCTCCATGAGCACTTCATACTTGCCACAGAATTCTTCATAGGCAATGTGATTGAAGGGTCTCTCGCGTACATGTGTGAAGTGAAGCCGTTTCTCATAGAAATCGGAGATGACTGCGAAGAGGTGCTTCCCGAGAAGACGAAAGGCACTAAGATCCTCCTCCTCACGCTCCCGTTCTTCGAGCCGCTGCTGCCAGAACCGGTTGGCAACCTCGCGCTCTCTTCTGTACTGCTCACGGGCCTGTTCCCGGGCATCGGGTCTCTGCGCCCTGTGGGATGCAGTCGCACGGGAGCTTCTCTTCGCCGCCTGGCGGTGCAGGGGCTTCTCCCGCACATTCCCTCCGCTTGCAATATGATCCTTTATCGTCTCATATGCCTCGTTTATGCGCATCATCATGGTCAGGGCAGTGTTTCCTGAATCGGGATTCGAATCAGGATGGTATTTCTTTGCCAGCAGCCGATAGGCCCTGGTCACCTCGGGCAGGGGAGCGCCGGCTGCAATACCGAGCAGCTTGTATGCGTGACCAACTCTATCCATGATGCTCCACTCCGCTTTCAATCCAGTGTGTATGGGAAATGAACAGCTCAATTCATTATGAAGCGGTACAGGTCTCCATACATGAAGAAGAGCTCGCCGTTCAGCAGCTGCAACTCCCCCGGGCCGGGAGGCTTTTTCCTGAGGAAGTCGTTGAGCACATTTCCCGCTTCGTCCATATGCAGACCTGGAGTCTGCAGGTTCATTCGCATAAGGGACACGCCCTTGGAGCTGTAATGCATGATGAGCACGGTTTCCTCCTGGTCCACATCGGCAACCAGCCCCACATGGGTCACCCTGTTCCCGCTGTTCTCCACGGTATTTTTGAAGAAGGCAAGGTCGGCCTTCTTTGGACGCGTACCGGTGTACACATGTCCCCGTGCCCGCAGGTTTCTGAACAGGTTTTCAGCCACATAGCGGCTGTCGTAATACTCGAGATCAACATCGTATCCGAGGGACCTGTACACGCCAACCACGAACCCTGAACAGTCGTTTCTGTATACATCATCCTGTATAGAGAGGTCCCTGCTTCCCACCAGGCCCAAACCCTGCTGTACGATTTCCTCACGCCTGACAGCTTCCCCTTCGCGGGTCTCCTCCACCTCAACCATGGGTGACACACAGGCGGAAAGGCCGACTATTGCACCTGCGAGTATTATGAGCGGTGCCCGTAACCTCATCGTTCGAAAATCCATCTTTCGGCTTGCTCCCTAACCCTTTGTATGCTCCCGCGAGCTGTCATTCCACTCATTGCGCGGATTCTCCCCGTTCTTACCGCAGATCTGTGTGCTATAAGTATAGTCCATAATGGAAGGTCAGAGGAATGAAAAGGGCAGAAATTACTCCTGTATGGTCACGTCGTATCCCACATCTCGCAGAACCTTCGCCGCAGCCTCAGCTTCCTTTTTGTGTACGAAACCAAGCCTCAGTATGCCGCCCTCCCCCTCCCGGATATTGACGATCTCGATATCCTTGATGTTCACGTCGTGATAGTAGATGATATTTGTAATCCGTGCCAGTTCCCCCGGCCTGTCCTGCACCGAGACCCGTATATCGACGAGGGGGGTCAGAAATCCCTTGCTGTAACGCGGTATGGTCTGCCGTTCCTTTCTTGCACGCTTGAAGGCTCCATCCAGAAACCGATCATTTTCGATATTTTCCCTGACTTTGTGTAGTGCAGATTGATACTCCTCGAGCGCGTGTTCTATCTCGGAGCGGTTGGTCTGTATGATATCGCGCCAGACACTGTAGCTGGAGGAGGCTATGCGGGTCATGTCACGAAAGCCTCCGGCTGCCAGGTTCCTGAATAGGTCGTCGTCTCTGACCGCAAGATGGTTCATCAATGAGACGGCGAGAAGCTGGGGAAGATGGCTGACGCTCGCCGCAATGCGATCGTGCAGTCCCGGCTCGAGTACCATGACTTTGGCGCCGAAATCCGATATGAGGGATGAAAGCCTGCTCAACACCTTTCGGGGAGTGACCTGCATTGGCGTCAGCACCCAGACCGCGTCATAGAAGAGATAGGGATTGGCATGGTTCACACCCCGACGTTCACTGCCTGCCATGGGGTGTCCACCTATGAAATGAACACCACGCTTGACCGACTTTTGGGCAATTTCGCAGATAAAAGCCTTTGTGCTTCCCACGTCAGTGATGATTGTGCCGCGCTCCGCATGCTCGAATATGGGCGGTATCCTTTCGCCGATGTCGAGCAGGGGGGTGCACACAAACACAACCTGAGCCCCCTGCAGGGACTCATCCATGCGGTCATACTCGTATCCGCTGCCTATGATGCCCATGTCAAGAGCCCTGCGCAGGGATTGACTGCTGCTCACGCCCCGTACCTCCACCCCCCTCCTGCTGAGTGCAGAGCAGATCGATCCTCCAATCAATCCAATGCCGATGACCGTTACCGCATGTATGTCAGGCTGCATTCCACCTCCCTCATGTACAGGCAGCAGTGCAAGGCCTCATTTCCATAGGCCAGGCAGCAGTGCTAGGCCTCCAGTGCAACCGGTTCACTGATAAACCGGCCCACCGCCCGTGCAATAACCCGAAGCTCCTTCATCATCTGTTCGAACTGATGGGGAAACAGTGACTGGGCCCCGTCGGACCTGGCATGCTCCGGGTCGTGATGAACCTCGACGATAATCCCGTCTGCACCTGCCGCAATACTTGCACGTGCCATGGGTATGACCTTGTCACGTATGCCCGTTCCATGAGAAGGATCGGTAAAGATGGGCAAATGGCTCAGTTTCTTTATGACCGGTACAGCACTGATGTCGAGCGTATTCCGGGTGTAATTTTCAAAGGTCCGTATGCCCCGCTCACAGAGAATAACGTTATGATTTCGCCCCGAGAGAATATACTCGCTGGCCATGAGCCACTCCTCAATGGTTGCAGACATACCGCGTTTCAGCAAGACCGGTTTCCCCACCTTCCCGAGCTCCCGCACGAGCTGGAAGTTCTGCATATTGCGGGCACCCACCTGCAGTATATCTGCATACTTCTCAACCATGGCGATGTGATTTACATCCACAATTTCTGTCACAGCCAGCAGTCCGTATCTGTCGGCTGCCTCGCGGAGAAGCTTCAGGCCCTCCTCACCGAGCCCCTGAAAGGAGTAGGGGGATGTCCGGGGCTTGAAGGCACCGCCTCTCAGTATCTTCGCGCCTGACGCTCTGACGGCTTCGGCAATTGTCATGATCTGCTCCCGGCTCTCAACTGCACAGGGACCTGCCGCGACTATCACCTCCTGTCCGCCAATCTCCACATCACCGATCCCTATGACTGTATTCTCCTGTTTGAAGCTCCTGGATGCGAGCTTGTAAGGCTCTGAGATCCGCACCACCTCATGAACGCCGTCCAATACTTCGAGCTGTCTGAGATCAATCCCCGTTTTATCACCCACGGCACCCAGTATGGTGTGGGTCACGCCATCGGATCGGTGAATATCGAAGCCGAGATCTCTCAGGTGTGAGATGACGTTCTGAATCTTCTCCTCCGGAGCCTTCGATTCCATGACAACAACCATTTTAAACCTCCCCAGGCCTGTCAATAAAAAAAAAGACTGCAGGCTCCTGCAGTCTCTCACAGAGTATACATCTGCAGGTCAGTGTTGCAAACCCCAGACATAATAATACCCTTTGAGCATACTCTGTGCGCCGACCATTTCATTCCTCATATGAAACATACCTTCCTCTCAGAGAAGTATTACACAACATGACAGGCATGTCAAGCTGTATCGGCCTGAGTGTACCGGGAGGAGACATCCTTCAGCGCCGAATTCATAAATGAGAAACATCCGGCAATGCCAGGAACGATGAACAGGGTGACACATGAGAACATGAGCATGAGTGCAAGGAAGATGAAGCAGTCCATGGAAAACTCGAAGTTATCAAAGCTCACGAACAGCGATTTTTTCATAACCCGCCAGATCGATTCGTCTCTGCTCAGGATCAAGAGGGGATACACCCAGTAAAAAATAAAAATAAAAAAGATAAGCATCCAGAAGTTGATCGCCGCAATGAACACCGAAAGGTCGTTACTGATAATGAATATGTAGAAGTAGATGTTTGTAACGATGGCCCCGACAACAACGGCAAAAAAAACCGACACGAGGAGAGAGCGCCAGAAAAAACACCGAATGGCCTTTAAAAGATAGCCAAAGCTCTTCATTTCGTGAAACACGACTCGCTGTGTATAGTCACTTACTCCCCCCAGGGACCCAAAGAGAAGCAGAAAGGAAGCTGCGAAGAGGAGGATATGAAAGAGAATGTCCCTCCGGGCACGAACCCTCCCCCTTCTGAAAAAGAGTACCTGAATCACATTCTCCTTCACCGCTTCCACATTCACCCGGGCCAGCGGATCGCCATCCTTGCCCAGAATGGTGTGGGGCTCACCGAAGAGGTGCAGGGTGGTGTAACCCAGTGACGCCGCCTCAAGAGCTCTACGCCCCTGAGCATCATCGGAAAAGAGGTGACGCCGAATTCCGTTGAAATCCTTCCGACTGAACAGATAGATTCGGTCCTCATCGCCCGTTATGATCGTGACAGCGAGCCTGTCATAACCCTCCCGTAACCACTCGACCGTTACGTTGAATGAGTCGAGGTAGTGAATACCCTGCGGTATCAGTCTGTACAGAGAATAGACGAGGCCCGACAGGGGGATGAGAAGCATGAGGTTGAGGAGCATAAAGCGCCTGATATTGCTCTGTGCAAGAAGCAGGAATTTGAGAAAGGCGCCACGGGTCATGATTGTCTTCGTTATTATTAAATTCAGGTGCATGTGAAAAAACAGGCCAGGGCGTTGCCGTGGCCCTGTTTAAATAAATTACCCTGCAGCCGGATTTTCAAGTTTAAATTGAGCAAATAGACTATTAAATTCTAAACTACCAGTTGAGGCAGAGGTGACAGGTATGGACGAGAGGGACAGCATTAGCGTCGATGTGGCAGGCTACGGTAAGGCCTCAGTCAGGCAGGGGACGAGTCTCATTGCGCTCAAGGAGCAGATTGGGCAGGAGGAGAGCCCGCATGCACCCGTGGTAGGCGCCCTGTACAACAATCGTGTTCTGGGACTTGAATACAGTATACGCCGTGATTGCACAATACGCTTTCTCACCACAGACATCAAGGAAGGGGCCGACATATACCGGCGGAGCCTCTCGGCCCTTCTCCACGCCGCCTTCATTCAGGTTGAGCACGTTGGAGCAACACTCAAGATAGAACATTCACTGGGAAATGGATTCTACTATACCTATCTCAACGGTGGCGACCTCACCGCAGGAAAGGTGAAGCATATTGAGGAGAAAATGCGTGAGCTGGTCGCACAGGACCTCCCCTTTGAGAAACGTGAGGTGGAAGTTGAGGAAGCGCTCGATATCTTCCATGAAATCGGGGCCTGGGACCGTTACTATTTACTCCGTTATTCGGACAGGCCAAAGGCAATTCTGTACAGGATAGGGGAGCTGTACAATCTCGCACAGGGACCCCTCGTACCAAGCACTGCATATCTCAAACTCTTCTCACTGGTGCACTACCCGCCGGGACTCATCTTGCGCTTTCCGCAGCCCGGCACGCGTGAAAAGGAGCCCCGCTTCAAGGAGCAGAAGAAACTGTTTCAGATCTATTCCGAACAGAGGGAGTGGGGCAACATACTCAATGTGGAATCTGCAGGGAAACTCAACCGCTTCATAATCAAGAAACAGATCAGTAATCTCATCTGGCTCTCTGAGGGGCTCCACGAGAAAAAGATAGCCAATATCGCCGATATCATTGCTAAGAACGCACCCAGACGCAGGGTCATATTCCTTGCAGGCCCCTCATCATCCGGTAAAACCACCTTTGCCAAACGGCTCACCATTCAACTCCTCGCAAACGGCACCTCGCCCGAGGTGGTCTCTCTGGACGACTACTACCTGCCAAGGGAACAGATGCCCAGAAGAGAGGATGGAAAAACCGATCATGACAGCCTTCATGCCCTTGACCTGGACCTCATTCGCACCCACCTGAACGACCTGCTCGACGGTAATCGTATCGACATCCCCACATATGATTTCAAAACGGGCCTGCGTGAGATGAACGGTACTCAGCTGAGGCTCGGGAAGGACCAGGTCATTATCATAGAGGGCATACACGGCATGAATCCCGCACTCGCGAAACAGGTATCCAAGGATGAACCTTTCAAAATATACATCAGTGCCCTGACACAGCTCAACCTCGATGTGATCAACCGTATCCCAACGTCAACGGTACGCCTCATTCGCCGAATCGTCCGCGACTGCTATTTCCGCTACCGGTCGGCGCGGGAGACTATCGGGAAGTGGCCCCTCGTGAGGCAGGGTGAGGAGAAAAACATATTCCCCTTTCAGGAGGAGGCGGACGTGATGTTCAATTCATCACTGGTGTACGAGATGTCTGTCCTCAAAGGGTATGTTGAGCCACTGCTCCTGGATATCGACGAGGACGACCCGGCCTACACCCAGGCGCGGCTGCTGCTGCACTTCACCTCCAACTTTCTCTTCATAACACCTGAAAACGTGCCCCTCACATCCATACTGCGTGAGTTCATCGGCGGAAGCGGGTTCCACTACTGAGCCAGTTTGTGCTATCCCGACAGGGGAATGCTGACCACATTTTCGGTGGTGAGCTTGAAGTGCGCGTAGTCCAGTTTTGCCGGAATGTCTATACCGTATGGACAGCGTGGATTGCATGCACCGCAATTCGTGCATCGGTCTGCCTGTGTGTCGAGCTTCCTGTAGGCTCCCCGCGCCTCCTCCATGTTCTCGAACCAGAAACGCACACGGTCTCTGAGAGCAAAATCAGCAGTCGACCGAATGACCCGGTCTCGAAGCTGACGGTCATACCAGCCTTCATAGAGAAAGATCTTCGGCATGTCTATACCCTCGGAACAGGGAAGGCAGTCACCGCACTGCCTGCACACGTAGTTGCCGAGGAGAGGGTTGTTCCGGAAGAGTGCATCACGCTCATCTTCGCTGAAGGGGGTGAAATCCCGTGCGATGCGGAGGTCTGTCCGGAGCATCTCCATGGTATTGAAACCGAGGGGAAGTACATCAATGGGGAGTGAAAGCACATAGCGCAGCGCCTCCTCGGGATACTCCCACAGTAAACCGTCACCCAGGGCCTTCATGCCCACTATGCCCGTGCCGCGCTCCTTTGCAAGAGGGATGAGCATCTCCTCTGTCTGCGGGAAGTTGAACCGGTCATAGAAATTGAAACCGGTCATCACCGCATCAAAGGGATACTCCTTCAGGGCATGGATGAGTACGTCGGGAATACCATGGGAGGTGATACCGATAAACCTGGCCTTTCCCGCCTCCCGTGCCCGCTCAAAAGCCTCGACCGCTCCTCCAGGTCCCAGGATCTGATCGAGCTCCTCGTCAGAGGCCACGTAATGGGCGAGCAGCAGGTCAACATGGTCTGTCTGAAGCCGTGTAAGACTCTCATCTATGCAGCGCAGGGCAGCATCAGCATCCCTGAAGCGGCACTTTGTGGCGAGGAAGCAGTCGCTCCGTCTCGACCTCATGAGAAGGCCCACCTTCCGTTCGGATTCGCCTGCCCCGTACTGAGCTGCTGTCTCGATGTAATTTCCGTCCTCATCGAGAAAGGCGTTCATGATGCGTAACGCGTCACTGTCTGAAATTTCGAGCAGGTGAAATCCCCCCACGCCAATGGGAAAGAGTTTTTCACCCGTTTTGCCAAAGGCACGCCTCTCCATGCCTTACCTCCCTATTTTACCGCGCCCTGTTCCTGCTTCTCCACAGATAGGGGTTTTCAAAGGGCAGC
>JAGLSF010000299.1 GCA_023136305.1 Spirochaetota bacterium | reverse complement strand
CCTTCGGATTCGGCTCAAAAGAAAACCCGGGTAATGAGACCAGGCCCTATACGGCCGGTAAGTACAATCTGGATTACTTCAATGCAAAATACGAGGCCCAGAAAATCGTGCTTCGGGAGGTTGAGAAGGACGGACTTCCCGCCATCATTGTAAACCCCACCTTTCTGGTCGGTCCCTACGATTCAAAGCCAGGTTTCGGCACAGTGATCATCGCGCTGTATCATGGAAAATTAAAGGCCATTCCGATCGGCGGCAGAAACTATATCCACGTCCGAGACGTGGCCGCGGGTATAGTCAACGCATTCACCATGGGCCGGATTGGTGAGTGCTATATACTGGGAAACAGGAACCTCTCCTATGAAGAGATATTCACCATGATTACCCGTGTTCTCAACGTGCCTCCGCCAAAACGCGTCGTCAGTCCAACTATTGTCAAGCTGTACGGTATCTGCTGTCAGGCTGCAGGGTATATCACGAGAAAATCGCCGGCGATTAATCTGGCAATTGCCCGTATTGCCTGTGATGAGCACTACTACTCTGCGCAGAAGGCCATCGATGAACTGGCCCTCCCACAGACCCCGATCGAGCATGCCATTGAGGAGGCTTTCCACTGGTTCAGGGAAAACGGATACCTTGAGAAGGAAACTCTGAATACGCATCGATGAGCTCATATCTTTTGAAATGCCCTGAAGGGGCGGCATCCCGTTTCGGCGACCGGCTTCTCATTTTTTTCCCTACGTAGAATGAACAGGTTCTATCAATAATTCGGTGCAGAGGGGTAACAGATCAGATGTGGATTTCACATGGGACCATGTGCTGCACAGCCCAAACTGCAGCATCGAGAAGGCAGGGAGGGCACTGGGATACAGACCGTGATACACCTCTCTTCAGGCTGTATTCGAAGCACTCACCTGGCTCATTGAGCATAGGGTTGTGATAAAAAAACCTCCTATTCCACGAGAAGGAAGTTGAAATGCGCCTTTCTGCAGATGTCAAAGAGTGTTCTGAACCTTTTGTGATCTCCGTACTCATTCACCAGGTCACGAAACGCACGCTTCAGCTCAGTTGATGGTATTCCCGACTCCTTGATCACATTCCTGATCCATCGAAGTGTGCAGTATGGCTCCTGCCAGATATAGGATACAATGGAGTTCTGAATGTATTTCCTGGTTTTTTCCTTTGCCTGTTCGCGCGATTCCATGCTATCGCATAGTGTATATACGCCCCGTAAAAGGTAAAGCTAAAAAAGTGTGCATGAAAGAGCAGTTCAGGGCTCAGCCCGCTTCGCTCCTCTCAATGAGGGAGGCCGCCCGGTCAATATGACGTTCCATAAACGAGAGGAATAGGGCAAGGTATCTGTTGAAGGACTCGGAACTGCCGTACAACTTTCCGGCTTCGGCGAAAATGGTGTGAAACACATGGTTCCGGTCGCTCAGGGCAGCGGGTGGGAAGCCTCCCTCCATGTCTGTCCGTGCTTTCTGCACGGCATCCTTCATCGCTTCGAGAAAGGCCTTCGCCTCCATGGCCGTGAGTTGCCGTCCGGTAGTTGCACTGACGGATTTCTTCTCGAGCGGGAGCCGACCGTGCTGTGCAAGCGTCTCGATTTCGACATGGGGTAATCCCCCTATGGCAGCTCCTGCTGCAGTGCAGTTGATGACCCGGTTTCTGTATCTCCGCTGTTCCTCTATCCAGCGGATGTACTGGGAAAAGACGTAATCCGACAGAGCTTTACTCCCCTTGATGGCCGGGAGAGGAATCAGTTTCCGCCTGCCTATGGCCTGTACCATGGCGGTGTCAAGTGTAATGAGCCGACTGCTGTGTTGATAGAGCGCATCGTAATGGGAGGATGAGTTTACATGGGTTTTGTAATCGGTGTAGGAGAGGTCGAGTGCTGTCGTGTATACCGGGTCTGCATCCAGGTACATGGCCAGTTCCAGTGCAGTGGTTGATATGGACCCGCCGCAGGCGAGGGTATCGATAGGAGGGAAGTGGTTGTGGAGTGCGTCGAAGAGCGGCAGGATGCGGCCATCATGTACTGCCCTGCCAGTTTTGGAGTGGGATGTTTCGCTGAAGAATATACTCCCTCTCCAGTGCCTGAGTATGATCGGATTCGTCACGATATCTGCAACGAGCTTCATGTTGCCGCAGTCAGCCCGTCCTGAAAAGAGCCACCTGAAGTCGAGGGAATTGTAGAAACCCGCATCGAGCGTAACCACAAAATCCGGGAAAATACCTCTTTTCAGAAGAGGGGTAAGTGCCGTGTCAACGGCGATAAGATGTATACGGTTCTGAATCTGATACAGGAATTCCAACTGATTGAGCAGCGATGGACCCGCATTGACGACAAGGGCAGGCTGGCCGCGAAGCGTGCCCTTCAATGACGCAATTGATCTCATCCCCACGAGAGAGGCCATGTTGTCGATTGTGTTCCTCATCCACAGCGCTTCAAATGCATAACGTGTCAGAAGGTCGGAAATCTTACCAGACATGCTTTCCCTGAAGCAATGTTCGACCTCATCATAGTAATCCCTGAACAGGGAATAACCCCCCCTGAGCTTTACAATCCGATGTCCCGAGAAACTGAGTGCGGTGAGCCCTTCTATGAAACCATGGATATCCCGGAGTGAATCGCCAATAAAGAGATGTACATTTCTGAGAAATGAGATGTCCCTGTTTCTACAGAGCAGGGAGAAGATCTCCGTGCTTCTCTCGATGACGATGAGCGTGGCATCGATGGTGCCGTCGGCGAAGCGTTCTCTGAACTTTTCAATCTGATACCCCATTCCCAGTCCCAGAAACAGCACGACAATTCCATTGCGGACCGGTATATCGTGAACCAGATTGTGCGCTTCCCTTTCGGGGTTTCGTTTCGAATGAATGGTCCTTCCATTCAGAATGATGTTCGGGGCGGGGTTGGAGATAAATG
>JAGLSF010000298.1 GCA_023136305.1 Spirochaetota bacterium | reverse complement strand
CATAACATGGGGCGGTATGTCAGCTGAGGAGGGAAGGCTCCAGACCGTAAGGTTGAAGGGTAGGTTGGTCTGTGTGTAGACGAGATGGGAGCTTTCAGCCATACGAATACCCAGATTTCCACTGAAAAAAAGCTGCTCTGCTTCCGATGAGGTGAGCTTTGGTGGCATGGCCTGGTATCGAAAAACGAGGTCCTGCAGTGTCTTCATGGCATCCACTGCCTGGGGTGAATTCACTGTAAGGCGCTGTTCCTGCACAACCTTCACCCCGGAGAAGCTCTCAACATAGGTAATAAAATGGCTGAGGTTTTCCATGGGTACATAGATGCCCCATTTCCCGTCTGTGTAATCCCTGATCTTCTGTACGATGGGTACGAATTCTTCCCAGGTGTCTGGCTCCCTATCACGCCTCGTTCCTGATATGCGCAGTACGTGCTGGTTCACGTAGAATATGCTGCTGTGAAAGGAAAAGGGAACACCGTAGATGCCTTCGTCGATGGTGAGCGAACGCCAGTACTTTTCATCGATGTCATCTTTGATTCGGTTTGATATATGGGGGGAAATATCGGTAATGATGGCCCGGTCCCGCAATACCTGCAGATACTGAACGGGGAGGAGCACGATTTCGGGCATGTTCTCCTGGGCAAGGAGTTTGAGGTACAGGTCGCCTTCGGAACCTTGAAAAACCGAATGTATTTTTTGCTGCCGCCCGTTTTGATTGTAACCATCTACAAGCGAAGAGAGCACCACCTTGTTGTGGGTACCAACCGAGTGCCAGAACTGGATTTCACGCTCTTCGGAGCCCTTTTTTTTACCGCCTGCTGTCAGGAGGGAAGAGGAGGAAAGCATAAAGAGCAGCACAGTTATGAGAAAGAGTGTTCCCCGGCGGCCTATTGGGTAAAACAAGCGCGCATCCCTCTCTTCAACAGGTAGCATGGAGGCGTTTTGTACGAAATGATGAACTTCGAGTTGTTGAGAACCGGCCATTCGTTCTATAATATAACGAATTATCATGGAGTTACATAAAAAAATTAAAGCGGCGGTCAAGGACCTTCTGTACCTTCTGGAACAGGATTATCCCAGGAAGGCGTCCATTGAACTTGTTGGGAACAGGTACCAAATGGCCGCACAGGAGCGAATGGTCCTGTATCGAGGCGTCTTCGCGCACGGGGTATGCGAACACAGGATTCGAACGCGGTGGAGCGAAGCCTCTGCACAGCACGAATGCTGTGTCATCGACTGCTATAACGTATTCATCACCGTTGAGAGTTATCTGCAGGGCCGGCTGGTATTCAGGGCCCTTGACGGCTTCATTAGGGATGTGTCGGGTATATACGGTAATTACTCCTTCGGTGAGCAGACACGCCGCGCGGCAGACCTCATCGTACGGGCACTGCGGCAACAGTCGGGCGGTACTTCCACGTTCCACTTCTATCTCGATTACCCCGTATCAAGAAGCGGTGAGTTTGCTGCCTATTTACGGGAGAAGATGGACGGGGAGGGGCTATCTTCCCGGGTGGAAGTGGTCAAAAGCCCGGACATGATTATTATGAAACAGCATGCCCGGGACCTCATCGCCACCTCAGACACGGTGCTCATCGACAGCGCGGAGTGTTGTGTGGACATTCCAGATCTGGTTTTTCACGGGATCATGGGAAGGGAGGTTCCGGATTTGCAGATGCTCATGAAAGATGATCTCCCATGGCTGCGAAGCCTGCTGTGAGTGTACTGAGCAGCTATCCCTCCTGTATGAGCGCTATACTTTCCTGCAGTATCCATCCCTGTCTTCCATCCTGTGTTGAAAACCTGATCCACTCTCCCCGGCCTTCGATCAGCCTGAACTTGGTTCCCTCATGCAGCTTAAACAGTGTCTCGCTTTCCACCAGGGGCGATGATTTTACATCGAGCACCTTCTGGAGAATTATCCCCTGCGGGAATTTTCTCTCATAGGCGTACTGCGAGATCATACCAATGAGTATCGCTGTATAAATCGTGCCGATTACGATGATGGGATTTTTCAGGCGGATCCGTGAATGGCGGAGGAACAGGAAGGAGAGCAGGAGGACGATGAGTGTGGTGAACAGAAGGATTTCCAGATATACGGTAATCTTGAGTCTCAGAAATGAGAAGAGCGTTCTCAGCAGTCTGAATATTCCCTCATCGTAGAGGGGACGTATCTTGTCCTCCAGTTTTGATCTCACATGGTTCAGGTTGGCCCGTATATCTCGATCAAAGGGTTTCAGAAGAAGCGCCCTTTCGAAGTACAGAACCGCATACCCGGTGTTTCCTATCTTGAAATAGGTATTGGCCAGGTTGTAGTAGAGCAGGGGATTTTGAATTCCCCTGTTTGCAAGCTCCAGATAGAGGTCAAGGGCCTCATGATACTCCTTCCTCGTGTAGTAATCATTGGCACTGTTGTAGATCTCTGCATTTTCAATGCTTGCCTGCGCAATTTGGACAAGCATGGCTGCGGCAAGTGCGATAAGAAAAAGCAATCGTCTCATGTATACTTCATCCTCAATTTTCGCATGTCGGTTTGTCTTACCCACAGGGTGAAAGTGACACTATTGATTCTTTATCCACCTATTCTCCATCTCATTGATGACCTGTAGGGAGCTATCCCGTAAGTTCCGAGGCAGATCAGTGTTCTCTATACTGCCTGTTGAAAACTTGATCATCGTACAGGTTTCGAATAGTTTGAGAAACTTAAGGCTTGTCGATGCGTCGATGCCGTGAATACTGTTGAGCACCCTGCCCGCAGTTTTACCGGTCACTTCCTGGGGGGAGAGCCGCGCCTTGTCTGCTGCATAGGTTGCCAGTGCCCTGTATATGGCGTTTACAGCACCGTACAGGTCTCCCTTTTCAATCCGTTTCGATGCAGTGTCGAGAAGCTCAAGGGCTGATGAGCGCGCCCGCTTCATCCTGAGAAGCTCCAC
>JAGLSF010000297.1 GCA_023136305.1 Spirochaetota bacterium | reverse complement strand
CCTATACACCACGTAAAACACGAATTGCACTCTATCCCGTAGCCTTCTACAGCGGCGAAACAGGAGCAGCGGGTGGTTTTGCGACGATGCTGCTCTTCCCCGGATACTCTCAGCAGAGGATTCCCACAATCGGGTTACTGGGATACTATACGCAGAACGGCCAGTACTCGGTAAAACTGAAACCCGAGCTCTACTGGAGCGAGGACCGCTACCGCTTCATTGGAAAATTCCAGTACGACTACCGCTCGAATTCGTTCTACGGACTGGGCAACGATACGAACTCCACCGATGAAATGCGGTACATGTCAATGTATTCATTCAACCAACTGTCGCTGCAGCGGATGATCTTCCAAAACGTCTACCTGGGGGTCCAGTACCAGTATGCGTCCAATACCCATGAAGAAGATCTCACCAGCACATTTTCAGCAGGTGTGCAGAACAGTGTTGGTGACGAGGGCTCCAGCTCCGGTGTCGGTCTCCTTCTGTCCTTTGACTCCCGCGACAACAACATATACCCCATGAAGGGAAACCTGCTCGAGCTATCGGCCCTCACCTATCAACCCGGTATCGGAAGTGATTACGAGTACAGCAGGTTATACGTCGAGTACTGTAACTATCACACTCTGTTCACCGACCATGTACTTGCCTTTCGATCGGTTGTGGGAATCACGACGGGAAACACGCCCTTCTACGGCATGTACGCGCTGGACGAAACGCTGCGCGGCTTCAGTGAAAATCGATACGTGGACAGGAACGTGGTGTCGGTCCAGGCGGAATACCGCATGCCTCTCTTCTGGCGACTGGGAGTTGTTGGCTTTGTCGGCGCAGGACAGGTAGCAGACTCACCCGGATCGTTTTCCATTGATCGGTTTCATCCTTCAGGGGGTGTGGGCCTCAGGTTTGCACTTCTCAGGGAGGACAAGATCAATCTGCGCATCGATTATGGCAGGAGCAGTGACGACTCGAGCTTCGATATAAACTTTGCGGAGAATTTTTAAAGCTACAACGACTCTATGGTTACCCCGATCTCATCCTTCTTTCCCATGGAGCGCAGGCTGTTGGTGAGTATCTCGATCTTCTGATAATCATCCACACAAAACTGATAGGTCAGGTTTCGCGTATCCTCGTTCTCCTTCAGACCGATAAAATTCCAGGAAAGGGCGATCTCTGTAAGCGCGAGCTCTATATTCACCCTCGAGCACTTGTTGCAGAAGTGGGTGATCTTGATCTCGAACTCCCTGTTTTTCGCACGCCGCTGCCCAAACCCAATCTGTGTGAGAAACACCATCAAAACGGCACCGAATCCGGTGGTAACCACCGCAAGGAGAACATAACCCAGTCCACAGGCCATGCCGATGACGATAATGAAGAGTACGTATGCCATGTCACGGGCGCTCTTGACGGCTGAGCGAAACCGTATAATCGAAACGGCACCCACTAGTCCGAAGGCACGTGCCAGATTGTTGCCTATGATCATCATGGCGCCCGCTATGGCAACGGCGAGAAATATGAGAGTGTGCATCATAACGTAGTTGCCCTCTTTCTGCTGATTCATCCAGTTAAATATGAGGGCGATGCAGGCGCTTAGGATTGCGGATGATACAAATCTGATCAATATGGAAAAGATGGAGAGATCATAATTAAACAGATTCTGGAACGACAATTGGCTTAAAATCGCTGACACGACATACCTCCATTTCGATGAGTTCTGGTTTGAACAGGGTTTCGATGGCGAACATGAACTTTGAGAAAGTTTCGGGACGGATCTGATGCTTCTCCAGCATCTCCCGAAGCCACCTGGGATACTTGGAGAGGGCCTTGATCTCCATGACCCTCAATTCCCGTGGAAATCGGTGTAAATCTTTCTGCTCAGTAAATAGCTCACTGCCCTTGCTGAGCTCACCGATGCTGAGTGCGCTGTCGAAGGTTACCCGAAGTTTTGCAGCCATTCCATCCTGGAAAGCTTCCCGTCGGTACTGCACAAGGATTCGCGGATGAAGCTCGTTTTTCTCTATGAGATCACGTACCGTGGTGTAGACGTCCTTGAGATAGCAGGAATTGATCTCCTTGTTACGGACGAGGATCTTTCGGTAAATATCCCGACCCCTGAGCAGATCCTGAATGTACTCCTTTTCGAGGACGAATCGGTTCTTATACCCCATACTGTCCCTCTTCTCCTTCAATTCAACCCATACGGAGGAATCGTACTCCCCATCCTTTCCGTACTCGCGAAAGCGAATCTTGAACCTCTTCCTCTTTTTCTGTTTGCGCAGGGTATAAACGCAGAAGGTATCACTCTCGAGATAGCTGTTCCTTATATCAATCAGTGCATCTTTCTGCCGATATTCATCTAAACCGATGTTTTCGATTATGGACTCGCGGAACTGATTTGACTGATCCTCTGTCAGAATGTACTTTTTTTCTACTCTCATGAAGTGACTTTTCTTCATGTATAATTACGCTCCCTCCCAGATGGCTCCGTTTTTTTTTGCTTATTGCAGCCGCCTATTGTCTACTATAGTATTAGTTCAACGGCGAGTCAATCCGAGTGTCTACAACCAATACCCTTGGGGTTGACTTTATTCCTGTTGTGCTTAAGATTTTCTATAGGGATTATTTGCCAGTGTAATTGGGGGTCTGGATGAAAAAAAGGTGCAGACATCTCAAGAAGATTCAGGATATCGAGCCAAAATCTTCTGAATGTGAGGCATGCAAGATATCAGGGGAGTCCTGGAAACATCTCCGCATGTGTATGACATGCGGATTCGTTGGCTGCTGCGATCAGTCCAAAAACACCCATGCGAGGAAGCATTTCGAAGAGACTGGCCATCCGGTCATTAAATCTCTGGAACCCGGAGAAGACTGGTTGTGGTGCTATAAGGACAAGATATATCTTAAGATGCCCCGAGTATCATAGTCACAATTCACGTTCGGT
>JAGLSF010000296.1 GCA_023136305.1 Spirochaetota bacterium | reverse complement strand
CCGCCTGTGTGAGGGGTCGCTACCATCTGTGCCCAAGCCTAAAGTTTCTGGGCCATCAGGTCCCGGGTACTCTTGCAGAATATGTTGTGGCTGATCCCTTCTTAATCCATTCAAAGCCCAGCAACGTACCATTCGAGGAAGCGGCACTCACCGAACCCGCGGCGAGCCCCCTTCATGCCGTCGAGAGGTGCGATATTAGGCTGGGTGATTTCGTTGTGATCATGGGAAGCGGTGTCACGGGAAGTTTCCTGGTACAGTACTCAGTCGCCAAGGGAGCCGAGGTACTTGTTTCAGACCCTGTGGCCTTCAAACTTGAGCTTGCACGGGAGTTTGGGGCGCATCACACGATCAATCCTGAAAAGGATGACCTTCTGCAGACGGTACAGCGCCTGACAGGCGGTGCGGGTGCCGATACGGTATTCGAGGCTGTCGGGTCATCAGAAACACTCGCGCTCACCACAAGCCTTGTTAAACGAGGGGGAACCATCCTTCTCATCGGGTACACAGGAAAGGACATCGAGCCTTTCAGCCTCTCCACGGTTACCCTCTCGGAGCTCAATGTGCTGGGCTCGCTCGCATACTGCCACGACTTTCAGGCCGCACTCAGGCTGATGAGCCAGGGAACCGTGAAGATAAAACCTCTCATCACCAAAAAACTTCCCCTCGAGAAGGTCGAAGAGGGGATTCTGATGATGAAGGAGGGGAAGGATATCATGAAGATTGTGGTGACATACGATTAGAGCCTTTTTTATGGGCAGTATGCCTCTGTAATCCCATAAAGTCAGACAGTTCAACTCCAGACTTATGAGCGTATTTCAGCGTACCATCGGCATTTATCCCATTGGATCGGTCGTGAAACTCAACAACGGGTACATTGCCCGCGTACTCGATCAGAATGAAGGAATCGTTCGCCCCGTTATACAGCTTCTCAGCGATTCTGACGAAAATGAACTCGAGGACAAAGCGGTGATCAATTTGATGGACAACGAAGAGTTCCACGTCATCGATTGTATGGAAGCAGTTCCCGTCCGATAATCGAAGTAGTACTGCAAAGGCATGTGATTCCATGGCTGAAACCATACTCATCGTTGAGGACAATCCGGAAACCCTCGAGCTTCTTCGGCGCATCATGGAACGTGACGGATATGAGACAATCCTTGCCAATGATGGGGAAAAGGGGCTGAGCTACACCAGTCGATACATGCCCGACTTGATCATACTCGACCGTCTCATGCCGAAGCTCAACGGCCTGCAGGTTTGCCGAAAGTTAAAGGAACAGAAGAATACGCGGCACATTCCCGTTGTGTTCCTGACCATTCTCGATTCCGAACAGGATGTAATCGACGGCCTCAAGGCAGGTGCCGACGATTATATCACAAAACCCTTCAGTCCGGACGAGCTCTCGGTCAGGGTTGAGCGCGTGCTCTTCCGCTCCGTACGTTCGACGATTGAGGACCTTCTTACTGAAACAACAACCCCCGGCACAAGTGCAGGCTGCTTCGAACTGCTCATTGAAAAACTCTCGAGGACAGAAAAGAGCCTGCGTGATAAACTGCGGCAAAATATGACCGTACTCGCTGAGCTGGGTCACAGCTGGACCGCGCTGTTCCGAGGACTGCAGGTTCCGGGAAACCATAACACAATGGAGCGTCTGACCGTTGTTTCCCGGGAAGCACGTACCGTGAATCGGTACACCGCCTATTTTACAAAGACTCTGAATGACTATGTTCTTCTGCGCTGGCTGATAGCGCTGATCTATCGACTGGAACGGGAAATCAACCAGGAATTCATTGAGGAGAGCGAAACCGCACAGACACTGAAGCGCATGTATGCAGAATCAACCCTCATCATACACAGGATTGAAGCAGCGCAGCGTATGCTTCATAAAACAGAACGGTTCCTTCAACAGAGACATGATGATTTAAAGACAAGAGGAAAATGACCTGAGCTTTGCATAGAGTGTACAGCACATGAGGGCCCATTTTCTATTCCTTGCCCTCTCCCTCCAGCCGCATGCTTTCCTCAATTGATTTCTTAAGTGATAGTGCCATCTTGTTTTTAGGATCGAGCTCCAGCACCTTGTCAGTAGATGCAAGAGCATTTTCAAAGTCACCTTCTTGGAACAATTCGAGGGCCTCTATGAGAAGGGAGGTGATCTGTTCCTCCCTGCGCCGCTGCTTTGTCTCACCGAAAAAGAAATTCACCGATACGCTGAAAATATTGGGAAAGGCAATACGCGGCGTATAGGAAGCATTCAATTCAACATCCCTGAGCTTATATCCAAATCCCACAGAGAGCATCGGGTTCTGACTGATCCGCACGCCTGCCTGGAGAAAGATTTTCTTTCTGATATCAAACTCCGCACCAACTGCCCCATACACCGGTTCGTAGAGGGGAACCGACACCTGACCCGCAAGGAGAAGGCTCCATAACAATCGGTAAGACACACCCGCCTGAACTTCAGTTGGCAGTTTGTCATAGGTGTCCGAATAGCCGACATTCTTCAGCGCAAGGCCGAACATGAAGCTCGGCTCAGGTCCGATATAATTTTTCAGCCAGTTGGTTCGGGTAAAAATCCCCACATCCGACGCGAATGCGAGGTATTTCTGGCTTGTATAATCACTCCCATACCTCGCCTCGAGCAGATCATCCGGAATACTGCTGTAATACATTTTCAGGTTTGCACCAATAGACAGGGAGCCTCCTCTGAAGGAATAACCCATATTCAAAACGACCAGGCTCTGAGAGATGAGTGAACTGTCTCCCACCTGCTCACCGGTTATGTCGTAGTAGGTAAAGGGAAGGTAGAGGAAGGTAAAGCCCGCTCCGATGTAAAATTGTTTTCCCAGGCCACGGGACACACGTATGGCCTCATAATTGGCGTCGTACAACCACTCCTGATGGAGAAGTGAGAGCTTGAGTATCCTGCTTGCCTCACC
>JAGLSF010000295.1 GCA_023136305.1 Spirochaetota bacterium | reverse complement strand
GGTGTCAAAGTAAAAGCGCAGATCATAGGAATCACTTAAGCTAGGTATGGCAGCCCCGGGGCCATATACAACGAACACATGAAGGTCATCCCCACCTTGCTTCTGCACAGTCGAGAGAGTACGACGAAGCTCTTCGACTTTGGAACCGTCCATGATGTCCGCGATCACACCTCCCGCATTCACCACACCGAAGCTGGGATCATCGGAGAAGTAGGGTTGTTTGTAGGCTTCGATTTCAGCCGGAGATTTGAACACTGTATTGACAGGAACGACTTCAGCGCTCAGCTTTTCATTTTTAAAAGTCTTCTGTAGAGAGGAGATGATTTCCTTCCATTGAACACCGTACCATCCGTCAAAAGCCAAGGTGATGCTCCGTTTTTGTTCTGAAAAGGTATCACGGTACACCCTGCACATCTCAGAAAGCGTTTCACCGGCACCAAATACCACTGCATCACTCCACTTTTTCTTCACCTTGATTCGGTTTTCCGCATTCCTGTCATTCTCGTAGAGAGGCATGGCTGCATTCCTTTCTTGTCATCCTGAAATGGGGAGAATACCTTTTATCACAGAACAGTGCGACGAAACACACCTTGTCAGTGTAGCAGGCTGATGGGTTCTGTCAAGATCAACAATAGAGGTCCCAATACCTATAAAACCCGGGGATACATGAAAAGGTCATCGGACTACAGGGAGCGTTGCTACAGAAGATGGCAGAAACCGCCCGATCTGACCGCCTTCCGGATACAGCAGGGTGAAACGGACTTGCAGATCTATGCACAGCCGAACCTCTCCTCCAGGGCTGCCGAGCTGACTGCTCGATACCGCAGGCAAATTAAAGAAACCATACAGGAACACCCGCAGTTTCAAACCTCTTTGGAACCGCTCACCCTTGAAACGCCCTATCGGATCGTCGACGAGATGCTCGAAAAATCAGGGCTTGCCGGTGTTGGACCCATGGCCGGAGTGGCGGGTGCTATTTCAGAGTACGTTGGATCGGGATTACTCCCCTATTCCGACGATCTGATAGTTGAAAACGGAGGGGACCTCTTTATAAAAAGTCAAAGCGACCGAACCATGCTCGTCTACGCGGGAGAGGATTCTCCATTCAGGGACAGGCTCATTCTAAAGCTCAAAGCGAGGCGGGAACCCTACGGTATATGCACCTCTTCTGCCCATATCGGTCACTCCCTCAGTTTTGGGAAGACCGATGCAACCGTCATTATTGCCTCATCTGCCATAACGGCAGATGTATTTGCCACTGCAGTGGGCAATCTTGTAAAAACAGAGGAAGATATCGATAAAGGGCTTCAGCTTGTTCAGGATTGCGGTGAATGCTTTGGTGCACTGATCGTCATTGGAGAAAGGGTGGGTGCCTGGGGTGAAATCGAGTTTGTTTAATCTACCAGTGGTGGAGATACAGGAGATCAGTCCATCACTCGTGCATCTCCATAGCCTTGTAGGGGCATGCGGGTATGCACAGACCGCAGCCCGTGCACTTGTCTTCAATAAACTGCACTTCCATACTGCTTCGCTCCCCTATCACCAGTGCTTCGGAGGGACAGACCACGGTACATGCGCTGCAGTGGGTACACCTCTCTTCAATGCGCTTTATGATCTTTGAGATGGGCTTGAAGGTGACCCCGATCTCTTTGAGATACTGAAGCCCGGCCTTGAGGTTGTCACCCGCACCCGACACCTCAATGACCATTGTCCCCTCTTCGTCCTGCCCAATTCTGGCCCTTGAGATATTGACGGTCAGGTCGTACTCCTTGATGAGATTCGATATAACGGGCTGCTCGATGAGCTTTCTCGGGTAGTGGAGAATGATATTCTTTGATGCTGTTCCGGTCATGCTCGGACCTCGTCATCGGACTTCATACGCATCGGTTTGAAGGTTTGACCCGAATCTGCATCGGGCAGGGAAGCGACCTTCTCAGTGAGAAGGAAACTGCCCTTCTCTATCCAATCTTTGAGCGTTTCGGCAATCTCCACAGCCATGGGATAACTTGAGAGTGAGGAGGTCACGATACTCTTCCCCTTAATGGTTACGGTACCACTTTTGAGCTCTTTATAGCTTACCCGTGCGACGGTGCCGCCCTCACGTTCGGGATACGCCTTGGAATAATCCACAACGGGTGCATAGAGATCTTCATCCCTGACGGATACGAAACGCATCATCTCCTCATCGATGATGGGTATGGGAACACCAATCCCCACGGCAAGGCTGACGCCATACCCGAGCATGGATACACCTCTGATGTAGCGGTCGGACATGCCCTTCATGTCTCCGGTAAGTGCGAGAGTCCCCGCTCCCTCGAGAGGAACGCCCCTGTCGCTGCGCGGGGCAGTGGGGTTGTGCTGTGTGCCCTCCCAGAACACATACCCGATATCACCGCCGAGGAATATCCTTGTTCCAATACCTATAGTCCTGAGATAGGGATCGTTCATCAGAGGGCTGAGCTGTCCGGCACTCGAATAGTTTGCATTCCCCAGCTTGGGCTGCAGTATGCCAAGATAGGTATATATAACCCTGTTGGAGAGATTTACAGCTACATTGTAGTTCTGATAGGCATTTCGTGGGTTTGCCAGATAGGCCTGATTCAGGTCTTTCAACCTGATCTTCGTACTCAATTCCTTTCGCGGATAACAATCCGTGCCGTAGGATACCGCCCTGAGCGTCAGCTCCCTGCCGGCTATGAGATCCTCGATGACATGTCCCCCTCCGTAGGAGAAGCGTCCGGGATGGATCTTGTTTGCCGGATCATTGTCGGGAATCTCCGTTGCACCGATATATACGTCACAGGCCGCCAAGCCGCCGTAGGCCGCAACGCCGTTCAGCCAGGCCTTCTGTATCTTCATACGGGGTTTTGCATGGCCGAAGTTGAGAAAGGCGCCGGAGGAGCACATGGGGCTGAAGGTGCCTGTGGTCACCACATCAACCTCT
>JAGLSF010000294.1 GCA_023136305.1 Spirochaetota bacterium | reverse complement strand
GGACTCGTTGACAGTGTCGGGTATCTCGACGACGCCCTCGATGAGGCAAGGAAGCTTGCCGACCTTTCCCAAACAGCGAAGGTGGTAGTATACCGGCGTACCAGTTACCCTGACGACAACCTGTACAACACGGCGACCGTAGAGCAGAGCGGTCAGGGCTTCCAGTTGATACACATTGGATTGCCGGAATCGATACCCTATCTGAAGACAGGATTCTATTACCTGTGGGCACCGGGTATTGAATGATGTAACGCTACTCTCACATCCCAAGGTGAGGAATCCTGAAGGGTTTGCACTGCTGTATGTTCTACGGTACAATGCACCTGTAGTTGACATACCATTCACCCTTGCACCGACCATCATGCCTGGCAGCGGGAAAGGCGTTCAGAGCACACCACAGATCATGGCCTATATTACCTATGCGTACGGGGATTTTGTCGGTGACGCGGTCCCCGGCCATCAATTTCTTGTTCCTCTCCTCTTTGTTCGAGTTTTATTACTCATCGATGAGTAATTTTGAGGACAAGGTACAGGCCCACTGTTAAGGAAAGGTTAAGATAGAGTTATTGATTCGCTGCATAGTTAAGAAATTTCGGTTAACATAACCGAGTTTGCGGAATGAGCTGAATAACTTCAAGTGCCCGGGAGACCGAGCACTGGCGTGACACATCGGGAAATCACGATACCTTGCTCATACCAGTATTATGCTTTATATTGCTCCGTATAGTGCTTTTCATGGAGGCCACCCAATGCAAAACTTCACGTTCAACAATCCAACAAAGATCGTCTTCGGCAAGAGGAGCATATCCGAACTGGCAAAGCTCGTACACCCCGATGAGAAGGTCCTCATGACCTATGGCGGAGGATCGATCAAGACAAACGGCGTGTACGATCAGGTGAAAAATGCCCTGAAAGGCCACCGTGTTATCGAATTCGTGGGTGTCGAACCCAACCCGGAATACGAAACCTGCATGCAGGCAGTGAAAGAGGCACGGGAGGAGAAGGTCGATTTTCTGCTCTCCATAGGCGGCGGCTCAGTGCTGGATGCTACCAAATTCATAGCAGCTGCAATTCCCTATGAGGGAGAAGACCCCTGGGATATTATATCCAAAGGAATGGAGGGAAGGCTAAGGCTTGCGGTACCGCTGGGGTGTGTGCTGACGCTTCCTGCTACCGGGTCTGAGGCCAACGGGAACGCGGTAATATCAAGAAAGGCCCTCGGTCAGAAACTCGCATTCTCAAGCCGGCATGTGTACCCGCGATTCTCCATTCTTGATCCGGAAACGACCTACTCCCTGCCGGAACGCCAGGTCATTAACGGCATCGTTGATGCCTATATGCACGTTATAGAACAATACATGACCTACGATGTCAGCGCTCCGCTGCAGGACAGGCTTGCTGAGAGCATACTGCTGACCATCATTGAGGAAGGGCCAAAGGTGAGAAAAGACCCGTATAATTATGAAGCCAGGGCAAACATCATGTGGTGTGCAACCATGGCATTGAATGGGGTCATTGCCTGCGGTGTCGTCGAGGACTGGGCGACCCACCTGATTGGCCATGAGCTGACTGCCCTGCACGGACTCGATCATGCCCAGACCCTGGCAATCCTGCTGCCGGCAGTGTGGAAACATCAGCGCGTGCAGAAGGCGGAAAAGCTTCTCAATTATGCCCGGAGGATCTGGGGTATAGAATCCGATGATTCAGAAACTGCAATAGATGAGGCAATAGACAAGACCGTGGGCTTCTTCAACAGCGTTGGCATGCCCACACGGCTCAGCGACTACGACCTGACACCCGCAGAGTGCATGAAGGTGGCTGAACAGCTCCACAGGAGGGGTGTCAAGTTGGGCGAGCACAAAAATATCGGAAAAAAGGAAGTGGAAGAGATACTGCTGCTCTGCGCATGATATGAACCTTGTATCAGAGGAAGATGCCTGCTATTCTAAATGTCAACCGAATTTCTGTATAGGTAGGAAAATGAATTTCCCAGACCTACTCCCAAGTAACCGCATGCATACATCTTACCGATGGGAGGTTCCTCCCGAAGGTATGATGTATGCGCAATAACGAAAATGGTTACGCTATCCCTGTAATCTGTATGATTCACCATCAAGGTTGAATACCCGTGCATAATGTAACAGCCGGTCAGGCAGTGCTGACGCCAACCGGCAGAGACGCGGTGAAGGATTTCTCGCCATGTGAAGGCTGCAGCGATTGCGCTGGAGTATGCCCTGGGAGGCCCGACGCTTGAGCCTGGCCTAATTTCATTGACAGAGACCGTTGTTTCGGACGACAATACCCATGTTTAAAAAACTTTGAGAGGAATAAAGCATGCCGTTTGAAAATTTCAAAGCCATCATCGATTTTGCCATTGAAAAGGAAAAACAAGCTGTCGTTTTCTATGAGCAGCTCAGCGAAGAAGAATCCATGTCCGGTGTAAAGGAGATGTTCAAGGATTTTGCCGAAGATGAGCGGAAACATCAAACATATCTCGAAAATTTGGAGAAGGGCAATGTTGATAAAAACCTGGCCAATTATAGCTTGGAGTGGATTCCGGATTTGAAACGGAGCGATTATGTGGTCGAGATGGAGTACAAAAGAGGAATGGTCTATGGTGACATCCTCAAGATTGCAATGAAGCGAGAGGAAATGGCATTGAAACTTTACAACGAGCTCTTGAAAAAAGCAGAAACGAAGGAGAGCGAAAAGCTTCTCAAGATACTTTGCCAGGAAGAGGCAAAACACAAACTTGTATTTGAAACCATGTATGATGATTATATGGCTTCAATGGGAGATTAAATCAACGGGGATATGGAGAGATTGAATGCCGCTTGCCAATGAGATACTGGAAAATACACGCATTGCACCAAACGTAAACCGGTACAGGATCTATTCTCCCGAGATCGCAGCTGCTCGTCGTGCAGGTCAATTTGTTATCATTCGAATCGATGAT
>JAGLSF010000293.1 GCA_023136305.1 Spirochaetota bacterium | reverse complement strand
GTCCAAGCCACTGCGAGTCTCCGACGACGAGATCATAGGCATCGCCGCGAGCAGCAAACTCGTTGAAGGTCTTGGTCTGGAAGTCAGACCAGGGAGTTGTCTCAACCTTCGCAACGATTCCTGTCTCATCGGTAAAGATGTTGCACAGCTCCTGCAGGTAATTGGCGGGGTCCCACTCTGCCCAGAAAATGGTCAGTTCGCCTTCGAGCTTCCCGCCCCCTGCCTTTTTACCACTGGCAGATACTGCGAAGGATGCCGCAAAGACAACCACCAGGCTGACAGCGAGGAAGAAAGACAGTTTCCGTGCTTTCATAGACTACCTCCTTCTTTGATTTTTTTATCTTCAACCAAAACTCAGGTTTGAAGGGCATTTTTACGCGTCGCCGCCCAGCCAGGGCTGCCGGTGACAGGCAGCAAATGCACTCATTGATTGATTCATATACAAACAATATTCATGGGGCCTATAGGCCGAAAATGAATGTATCATACTTTCATGTACCTGTCAACCAGCAAAATAAAGAGGTGCAGAATGGATAAATCCTGACCCAGCCTCTAATAATTGGTGATTTGAATTGTTTTAAGGATGAAACAATGATGGGGTTGGTGGATGCGGTCGCATAACATGTCTCATTAATTACTAAACTTTGATTCCTCCGGCAATATGGAGTTCAATTTTGTATCCAGTGACCATAACAGTGCGTTATTTCTTTGTAATGCTATGATTATGACTGCATCTATGAGTCCGATTCCTTTTGAAATGAGTTTGTTTTCCGAAGAATAGATGCCAGCTTCAATCCATAATCCGCTTACCCCGGCTTTTGGTAAATTTTCCCAGTAGTCTTTAATGATTTCCCGCTCTCTTTTATTCCGTGCTCCCTGCAGGAGTTCCCCGAAGATACAGTCGACCGCCAAGACCTGCTGTTCTTCAATCAATTTTTGTATTGTTTCGAAATAGGAAGGATTCACCTTAAAAAATTCAATCCAAATAGATGTGTCCAGGATAATCATGTGCCGCGGTTCATTTCACGTATAGTAGTGGCCGAAACGCCTTCCTGAAACTGTAATGGAGATGATTTAACAATTAGATTAAGCTGTTTGATCTTTTTAAGTGACAGCCACTCCTTTAGAGCAACAATCAGACACTCGGTCAGATTCCTTCCCCCCGCATACTTTCTTACTTCACTCACAATATCATCAGGGATAAGAGCAGTTACCTTCATATGTGCCTTCCTATTTCTACCATAGATTTAATGAGTTTATACGATATAATATACGATAAATAATCGTATATGTCAACGGCGCACTGTGAGGGTAGTACCAGTTTGTATCTCAAAATGATTTATCGATTTGCCTGCTCGCTTGACATGCCTATATATGGGTGCTAAGATGCGCTTGCACACCAATAGAGCATCTGAATTGGAGGGACTACTTATGTTCAAATACTCGTACAACTCACTGGTATACTATGGCGAGGATGTAGATACAAGTGTAAAGCGGGTTGCTCAGTTCGGGTACGATGCACTTGAGCTCTACGGCGAGCCCCTGGAGTACGATCCGGCGCATGTACGGAAATTGTGCAGCGACCACAACATCACTATCTCGTCAATATGTTCCATCTATACCGCAGAACGTGACCTTGCATCACCGGATGAAAAGGTTCGCCGGGACGGGATCGACTACATGAAGCGTGTCGCAGACCTTGCTGCAGAAGTGAAGTGCCCTGTGATAATCGCCGCACCCACCGAGTGTACGAAGCTTACACCCTGGCACAATCCGGATGAAGAACGTAAGTGGGCGGTGGAGAGCATGCGCAAGGGCGGAGAGCACGCACAATCAGTGGGTGTAAACCTTGCCATTGAGGCATGGAACCGGTACGAGACCTACTTCCTCAACCGTATCGATCAGTGCCTGGAGTTCATGAAGGAGGTAAACCTGCCGAATACCGGTGTCATGGGCGACACCTTTCACATGAACATTGATGAGGCCTCCATACCCGATGCACTCCGGCTCGCGGGGAAACACCTCAACCATGTGCATCTTGCCGATTCGAATCGCGCAGCACCGGGCAAGGGGCACCTTGACTTCGTCCCCATCATGCAGGCGCTGAAGGATATCGGGTACAGCGGGCACCTCGCCTTCGAGCTTCTGCCTGCAGCCGCAGACCCCTTCGGTACGCTGAAGAAGGGCGGCGGCCGCGAGTTTTTCGATGAGTACACTGAACAGGCTATCGGGTATATGAAAGAGATAGAGAAAAAGTTGAAGTAAAGGAGAATAAATAATGGGAAAAATAGAGATCGGCTGCCAGACCTATACCTGGGAAATGCTCGGCGATTCATGGAAGGGGAGTGTTGATGACATGCTCGACATCATTTCAGGCGCAGGTTATGCGGGAGTGGAAATTACCAACACCATGGTTGCAGAGTACTACGATGACCCAGAAGGTTTCGCAAAGACCCTGGAGAAGAGGAACCTCACCTTTGCGTCCTTCGGCTTTGTACCGATGAGCTCCTTTACCGATCCCGCTTTCTTCGATGAAGAGATCAAGCTTGCCAGGAAGGGAGTGGATTTCGTTTCACATTTTCCGGGCTGTAGGCTAGACCTTGCCGGGGGGAGCTCTGACAACCGAGACAACATGGATGAAAAGTTTGAAACCATGTGCCGCATATACAATGAGATTGGGGGTTACGCAGACAGCAAAGGAGTACGCGTGGATTTTCATCCACATTCCCATGCAGGTTCCATCATTGAAACCGCAGAGGAGTACGCCCGGGTGATGGAATGCACTGATCCCTCCATAATCGGATGGTGCCCGGACAGTGGCCACATCGTCAGGGGCGGTCTCGACTTCATCGAAACCATCACCCAATACAAAGACCGGATCAGGAACTTTCATTTCAAGGATGTGGACAACAGGGGCACCTGGAAGCCCATGGGTGATGGCGTGTGCGACTACCCGAAAGC
>JAGLSF010000292.1 GCA_023136305.1 Spirochaetota bacterium | reverse complement strand
TTTCTAACTGGTATTCCCTACAATGTTAAGGGTAAGCTTGTATTTGTCACGCCGAGAAAGTTTCTCCAGATAGATGAACTCATGAAGGACGGGTCAGCAGTTGATCCACTTTCAATTGTCAATGAAAACAAGTAACTATTCGAGGTCATAATGATTGTAAAAAGGCACACAAGGGAAGAGGTACTGGCAAGGCTGCACAAGAAGATTAAAAGCGGAAAGCCCATTTTTGTTGCGGCCTGCGGTACCGGTTTGGTGGCAAAATGCCTCGAAAAAGCTGGAGCTGATTTTATCGTCACCTTTTCCGGGGCACGGCTTCGGAATAATGGTTGGGGCACCATGTCGCAGTGGTGGCCAATACTCGACTCCAATCAGCAGGTTATGGAAAACACAGCACAAGATATCATAACCTCTCTCAAAGGCGAGGCAGCGGTGCTCACCTGTGTGCAGGCGAATGATCCACTTCGAGATATGTATCTCGTGCTCGAATTTCTGCAGAAGGTCGGCGTTATCGGCATTTCCCATGTTGGTCCGTCCATTGGCTACTATGAGAAGGACAGCCTCATGTACAAAGTACTCACGAAAGCAGGAATTACTCTCGAGAGTGAGATCGAGATGCTGAAACTGGCGAGGGAGATGGGGTTCATTACCTTCGGCATGCCTTTCGATCTCGAAGATGCCGAGCAGATCATGAAAGGCGCGATGCCCGATGCCTTCTGCTTTCATGCGGGAACGACAAAGGGCGGCCTGGTTGGCTTTGACACTCCCTATACAGTTGAGGAGACCGCACAGCGTACAGAGGAGGCAAATAAGATTGCCCTGAAAATCAAACCCGATGTGCTTCTCCTTGCTCACGGGGCCGCACTCGAGACACCGAAAGAGGGCCAGTATATACTGGATCATACATCATGCCACGGTGTGTGGACAGGTTCTGCTACCGAACGTATTCCGATTGAAAGAGCTGTATTGGAAACTGCAGGTGAATTTGCAAATATAACATTGAAAACAAAATAGAGGAGGTTTGTCATGAGTAAAACAATTGCTATTCTTGCCACCCTGGATACAAAGGGCCCTGAGGGAGGCTATCTGCGTGAGCAGATACAGGAGTGTGGGGATAAGGCATTGCTCATTGATACTGGAGTGGTAGGTACACCTTCAGTAAAGGCTGACATTACCAGGGAAGAGGTTGCAGAAGCGGGGGGCACGCCGCTCTCCGAACTTCTCAAGGACCCAACCCAGGACAAGGCCCATCCGGTCATTTCGGCTGGAGCGTCATCCATATTAAAAAAACTCATGGATAAGGACAAGGTGCACGGAGTTGTGAGTTTGGGAGGTACGCAGGGCACCTCTCTGGGAACGAGAGTGATGCAGACGCTCCCATACGGGTTTCCCAAGGTCATGGTTTCAACCGTTGCATCGGGAAATGTGTCCTCCTTCGTCGATATCAAGGATATCACGATGATGTTCTCGGTCGGTGATATACTGGGCCTTAATCCCGTTATGCGTAAAATACTGGCAAATGCTGCCGGTGCTGTGTGTGGCATGGCAAATGTGAAGGTGAAGATTGAGAGCAGAACAGGCGACAAACCGCTCATCGGCATGACCAATATTGGCCTGGCGACGAGGGGCACTATCAAGGCACTGGAGCTTTTCAAGGAAAAGGGTTACGACGTCATTGTCTTTCATGCTGTCGGTTCCGGCGGGCGGGCCATGGAGCAGATGATGAAGGACGGTATTATCGGAGCGGTTCTCGACTATGCCCTCGTGGAGATCCCCAATGAGATATACGGTGGCCTGAATGCCGGTGGTCCTGATCGTCTGAAAACTGCGGGTCAGCTGGGAATTCCGCAGGTTATCTGTCCTGCAGGTGTGGAGCATATCGGCCTAATCCTGAGTGAGGCCCATAAGGGACCGAAGGAGCATTTACACCGTAAATACTACTACCACAGCCCGATTATTTTTGTCTATCGTCTGGATAAGGACGAGATGATCGTCACGGCAAAAGAGGTTGTCGATCGGTTGAAGCATACCAAGGACGAGGCGATTTTTATGATTCCTCGAAAGGGATTTGACCGTTCCTGCTATGAAGGATCACCCCTCTACGACCCAGAAGGAGATGAAGCATTCATCAACTATGTGAAGGAGAATCTCCCGAAGAACTTCCAGATCATCGAGCTTGAAAACAAAGTGGAGGATCCAGAGTTTGTGGAGCAGGCGGTGAATAACCTGATCGATTTGATTGAGAAGCGGAAAAGCTGATGGGCTCTGACAACATAGTCGTTCAGTACAGGCTCTCATTTCAGAAAGAAACGGTACAGCGGTCGGTTGAACTGCTTCTCGCTGAGATGACAAGCGGGATACAGTATGTTTCCACACGCGAAGGTGTACAGATGGACCGGGTCCAGGATACGGTACCCTATGTGGACGAATCGGTTTTGGGGGAGGTTCAGACACTCGAGCAGCTCGACGATGAAGAGTACAGGGTGGCCTTTGCCCTGCCTGCCGCAAACCTTGATACGGGCCTGGGAGGCTTGACAAACCTATGGCCTGTCGTTGCGGGTGAAGTGTTCAATTTTCACTTCATTAAGCACGCGTGTCTGGAAGAGTTGATGCTGCCCGCTTCATATGAGAGCTACTACAGGGGCCCCGGCTTCGGCATACGCGGGGTGAGAAACCTAGTTGGAGTCGGGGAGGGCCCGCTCTTCGGATCAATCATAAAACCTAATATTGGGCTTGATCCTGAGCGGTCGGCGGATGTGGTTCGCATTCTGTCGGAGGCAGGGTTCAACTTCATCAAGGATGACGAAATCTGTGTCAATCCCTCCCTCTGCCCCCTCAAAGAACGCGTGAAGCATATTTCTGCCGCCTTGAACGCATACAGGGAGCACACTGGACGTAATGTACTCTACGCAGCGAATGTAACCTCTGATTTTTCGGTCTTGGGAAAAGCAGCCGAGATAGCTCT
>JAGLSF010000291.1 GCA_023136305.1 Spirochaetota bacterium | reverse complement strand
AACAGGCAATACCTCAAATCCCTCGGCTATTAAAGAAGGAAATATGGGGCGAGCTCAGGCTGGCTAATAATTCTTGAGTACTGATTTGATCATGCCGGGAGGGTGCTCGATCGTCTCCTCCATGGCACGGGCCACATCCTTGAAGGAATAAATGTGCGTGATGAGGTCGGACTGATCGAACACGCCCCTCTCCATGAGATGCACCGCATCAACCAGGTCTCTGTGGAAGTCTACTGACATGAAGGGCGTGGTGTTGAGCACGTTGATACCCTGCATGTGCCAGGCGTTGGTCGGAGCGATCTCGTCCACTGCGTGGTGACCGAATATACAGAGTTTGCCCCCGTTTCGGAGCATTTTTGTTCCCTGCTCTATGGTGCCGGGATCCCCGGACGCTTCGATGACCAAGTCGACAGGTCCCCCGCAGGCGTCTAGTACCGCCTCGACCACATCCTCGGTTTCCGGGTTGATGACTGTTTCTGCCCCGTATTTCTTTGCGAGAGCGCGCCGTTTCAAAACAGGCTCGGAAACGATAAGATTGTGCAGGTAGCTTTTAGGCAGCCCCTGCAGAAGCAGTACACCCATGTATCCCGAACCAATCACCACCACATTTTCACCGGGCTCTATGCTGAGCAGCCTGAGCGCAGACACGACACAGGTTATGGGTTCGGCGAACCACAGCTCGTACTTGGTGATTGCATCGGGTATGCGGGCAACACTCTGCAGGTCAGCCAGATACATACCGGCCATGGCGCCGCCGAGGTAAATGGTCGCCACCTTGTCGCCCGGGTTCAGGTCTTTCACCCCTGTACCGACCGCATCCACAAGACCCACGCCCTCATGACCCGGTCTTTCGCTGTAGGATGGATTTTCCGTCAGGTTTTTGAAGGTCTTGATATCGTACTTGCAGATACCGCAGGCCTTCATGCGAACAATCACTTCATTGTGCCCGGGCGAGGGCTTATCCGTGTCGATGAATGATGCCGAGCCCTGTTTGTCGAAGGTGACTGTCTTTACTTTTTCATGACTGTTACTTTTCATGACTCCGCACAATCCAGCAGTTATCTGCTGATCATCCAAAGATAACTTTCAATCTAGGAGGGCCTTCTTGAGAAACTGCAGGCCCTCGCGTGGAATATCATCCTGGTCTTCCACAAGGGGCCGCCATATATTGGCAAAGGCCGCTACCTGACCCTGCGCGAAGCTCTCGATTACGCCGAATCCCTCATAATCGATATCGATAAAGGCCTTGAGCACGTCTGCCCACGGTACATGGTCCTCACCGGGAATACCCCGGTTGTTGGAACAGGTGTGGAAATGCACCAGATGCTTCTTACAGGAACGAATAGCATCACCTATGTCCCTGTCCTCTATGTTCATGTGGAATGTGTCGAGCATGAGTTTGATATTGGGATGGTTCACCTGCTCACACATGTCGAAGGCCTGCCATGAGGTGTTGATCATGTCGATTTCAAACCTATTGATCGGCTCGAGGGCTATGGTAATACCGTACTTTGCGATTCCGTCACCGATGCGTTTCAGCGACTCGGCGGAACGGTCCCACTCGGCCTTGCGTTCTTCGGGAGAAAGATAGCGCTTTTTTCCGAGTTCCGAGTACAGCGGGCCGCCGATAATCTCTGCGCCCACATCCTTTGCCCATGCAGCCCAATCTATCATAAAATTGATGCCATTCTCGCGAATCGATGCATCATCGCTCGAGAAATCCTGCGGCGCATCGAGGCCGCCGCAGAGGGTAACCTCGAGTCCCAGGTCATCGAGCTTCTTGCTGAGCTTCGCAGGATCGAGCTTCCTGTACTCCACTCCAGGGGTTATTTCAACGGCATCGAAACCCATACCGGCTATCTTGTCCAGCAGGGGAAAATCCTTCTCGGTAAAGGAAAGAACCCAGACCAGCGTGTTGACACCGAATTTTACCTTCATGACAGTATCTCCTTATTCAACCATTCACGTGATGTAACCGCGTTGAGTGTATGGAATATATTTCTAAAAAATTTTCAGTCCCACCACATGGCGCTCCGCCTCAATTGCGGAAATTCATACATGCAGTAAACCATGGACACGATCGAAGACGATTCTTCAATGTATGTAAACAGGAATTGGCCTCGAAAGAAATCCATAGGGAGAAGAGAATCAACCGAAGTTCTACAGATGGAGGGTTTGAACGATAGACTGCCTATTCCTTCGGAATAGCCTTTTGCGTATCTTCATCGAAGATGATCATACGGTCTTCCTCGAACTCGATCCACACCTTGTCCTTCGGGTTTGCATGATAGGCCGGCTTGGTTCGTGCCTTGAAGATCTTCTCACCGATCTGGAGGTTCACGATGTTCATGGAACCGAAGTGCTCGAGAAAGAGAACCTCGGCCTGAAATCTGCCTGTTCCTTTTTCAGCATGTACCTTCACGGACTCGGGCCGCACACCAAGAATCAGCCCATCCTTCTTGCTGAACTTGGAAACCTGCTTCGAAGCCGCATCGGAAAGGCCGATTTTGACAAGACCCTTCTCCAGATCCAGCCCTGCAGAACCGTTGCCGGCGATCTTACAGCTGAAGAAGTTCATCTTCGGCAGCCCGATGAAACTGGCCACAAAAAGGTCGGTAGGATTCGAGTAGACCTCCTGGGGTGTTCCCACCTGATGAATTACACCCTCGTTCAGTACCGCAACCCGGTCTCCCATGGACATGGCCTCGACCTGATCATGGGTCACATACAGGGTGGTGGTTGTCAGCTCCGATTGTATTTGGCGAAGCTCGACTCTGAGCTCCTCTCGGAGCTTGGCGTCAAGGTCAGACAGTGGCTCGTCCATGAGAAAGATCTGCGGATGCCTAACGATCGCCCGTCCGATTCCCACACGCTGCATCTCGCCTCCAGACAGTGCATCGGGCATGCGATCGAGCAGCGGAGTGATATGGAGCAGCTCCGCCACGGATTCGACCCGCTTGGT
>JAGLSF010000290.1 GCA_023136305.1 Spirochaetota bacterium | reverse complement strand
TACACGAACCGTGCAAGTGCGGTGAGGAGCGTGCCAGCATTCCGAATATAGCAGTTTACCCTCGGCTCCTGCTTCTTATACTCAATGGCGATCTTCACATCAGGTCTGTGCAAGGCCACCTCTTGGGTGGCCTGCACCAGAAGGTCCCAGTATTTCAGATAATCACTCTCAAAGGGGTAGTCGAAACCGTCCTGCCCCGGCCACATGAGCACGTCTTCTGCACCGAGCTCCGCGGCAACATCGAGGGCCTTCTTGCTCATCTCGATGGCCTCTCTCCGTATGCCCGGGTCCGGCGCCGTATAGGTCCCCTTCTTCCACTTCCTGTCCGGATACAGGCCTATCTCGAGGGTGACGAATGCAAGACCATACCTGTCAAGCAGCGGTCTGACCTCCTCCGCACTCTGAAATTGGTAGGGATAGTCGAGGCCCGTTCCCTCGAGCCCCTCAATCTTTGATGCAGCGGCAAACTGCTCCTCCAGGGTCATGGGGTCTCGATACCCCTGAACGTTGAACCGGTCGCTGCATGGGCTGAAAGGAGCAAATCCGCTCGCTATTTTATACTTTTCACTCATACCGCAATCCCCGATAGCGATGGTGAAGGATCCACCTCATCGATGGCAATTATGTATACCCGTACGACCCATCACTTTTTTACCGATCTTTCTATGCTGCTGACAAGTGATTTTCTGAACCGCTCGAGCACGGTATCAGCCTCATCCCTGGTTATTATGAGTGGCGGCTTTATCTTCAGAACATTCTTTGCCATGCCGCCGACCCCGAAGAAGATGCCGTTACCGAATCCCGCCTTTCGCACTTCACTCATGAGCCTGGTGCCCGGTTCTCTTGTGACAGGATCATTCACCAGCTCCACGCCGATATGAAGGCCCGCCTGCCTCACGTCTCCCATCTGCGGGAACTCCTTCTGCAGCTTCCTGAGCTCGCGTCCGAGATATTCGCCCATTTTCCTGCAGTTTTCGAGCACACCCTTCTCGAGCAGGTCGATGAGCTTCAGACTCGCCACCTGGGAGACGGAGTTGTTTGCAAAGGTGTGCAGCTCCTCTGAATCGGGGTCGAAACCCTTCAGTTTGTCGCTTATAATGATCGCACCTATGGGAAAACCTGCTCCCAGGCCCTTGCCCAGAACAATGATATCCGGTGCAACACCGTAATATCCGTCGGCAAAGAAGGAGCCGATCCGTGCGTATGTCTGTATTTCGTCATAGATAAGGACAATGCCCAGTTCATCGCAGAGGTCCCGGACACCCTGCAAATACTCCTTTGGAAAGATGATCTGTCCGCCCGATGCCTGGAGAGGTTCGAGTATGATGGCAGTGGTGGGGCCGTTGACACCCTTTTCAACCGTTTTTTTGAGCAATGTAAGACACATCATTTCGCAGTTTTTCCGATCCAGATCCAGCGGGCAGCGGTAACAGTAGGGGTTGGGCACCCGTATGAACTGCCTGGTCAGGCGGGTAAACCGTGAACCTCCTATGAACTTTCCGGAGGCCATGGTCGATACCCAGCTTGCACCCATGGTGCCTAGGGTGACGCCATGGTACGAATCGTAGAGGCAGATGAACTCCTGGGCCTCCTCACGGTTTTTCAGGGCGATCTTCATGGCCGCTTCAATAGCCGGTCCCCCTCCCACGGTAAAGGAAACCCGATTGAGTTCCTCTGGTGCAATCCCGGCAAGTTTTTTTGCCAGCGCAAACCGTGGCAGCGTATCAAACCCCTGATGCACATGTGTCAGGTTCTGCGAGTGCTCATAAACGATTCGGTTGATATCATCATTTGCATATCCGAGATAGAGGGCCCAGCTCTGTGACGTGCAGTCGATATATCTGTTCCCATCGATGTCCTCAACCCAGCATCCCTTACCGCGTTTCAGTACAGGACCTCCCCGTGTGCCTCCGCCGAGCATGAGATGGCGCGCACACTCCTTCATCTCCTCTTTTTGTATGTCATAGACCTTTTGGAGTAAGGGATCCATGGTTTCTCTCTCATAACAATCGGAAATCAACACAAATTATCATAAACTATCACTTATGTCAAGGGGTTAAGGGAAAAAATTGTATATTTTTTATCAAATTCGATTATTTTTGAGTATACTATGGGTATTGAGATATCTCAATCAGGAATTCCTGTAACATTATGATCAAATGTGATACGCTATGAATCTACACCTGATCCGGATCAGGTACGTTGCATGCAGTACATTTCACCGATGACAGAAGAGCCATGGAACAGCAGGAGAACCTTTTATCAACTGACCGGAGAATGAGAATACTGGAGATCGTCAATCAGAAAAAATCGATCTCGGTTGATGATCTTGCCAGACTCTTCCCCGTCTCAACGATTACCATAAGACGAGACCTGGACAGACTGGCAGAGGAAAAACTACTGAGGCGTGTGCACGGCGGCGCCATGGCGCTTTCCGACATCGTTACCGCTCCAAGAGCTTCAGAACTCTTTGCAAACATCACAGAAGCCCAGCAAAGAATCGGCAGAGAGGCTTCACTGCGGATCACGGACGGCGATTTCATTATCATTGAATCGGGCAGTACCTGCCTCGCCCTCGTTGAGTATCTGCACGATAAGAGAAGACTGAAGGTGGTAACCGTTTCACCGCGCATTGTTATGATGCTTGCCGATATATCCGAAGAATATGGCAATGATTTTGAAATCATTTCCAGCGGCGGGCTGCTGAACATCAACAAGAACTTCTTTTTCGGCCCCCATGCGAGAATCCTCTTTGAAAATATCAAGGTCGACATCGCCTTTGTGTCAGTAACCGCAATCAACTGCGAAGCAGGGATAACAGCGGACAGTGTCTATGAGGCTGAAATAACCAAAACGGTTCTTGAAAAGTGCGCAAAGATGAAAATTGGCCTCATCTATGCATCGAAGTTTGAAAAGACCTCTTTTATGAAGGTTGCAGCGGCAGATATTTTTGACGAGATCATAAC
>JAGLSF010000029.1 GCA_023136305.1 Spirochaetota bacterium | reverse complement strand
TCGAAGGACCTCTTCATGGAGAGTTTCGATAATGTCCGAAACAACTTCAACAGCATTTTCCGGAGGCTCTTCAACGGCGGAAAAATTGACCTTTACCTCACCAATGAGGCGAATATATTTGATACGGGCGTGGAGATTCTCGCCTATCCACCCGGGAAATCACCCAAGAGACGGTCGCTGCTCTCGGGCGGTGAAAAGAGCTTGACTGCCATCGCGCTTCTGTTCTCCATTTTCATGGAAAAACCGAGTCCCTTTTGTATGCTCGATGAGGTCGACCACGATCTGGATGAGGAGAACGTCGTCCGCTTTCTTAAACTGCTCAAGGAGTTTACCGACACGACACAGTTCATTATCATAACTCATAATCGGAGGACCATCGAGTTTGCCGACGTGATGTATGGAGTGACCTCGGAACAGCTCGGGGTTTCCAAGGTTGTATCGCTCGAGCTGATGGAGCAGGCGGTTGAATGATTTTATCGCAGTACTTCACAGCAATGTCAAAATCATTGTTCCAGTCGCTGTCATAGTTATAGTCCTCGCTGTTGTGATCGGGGTTATTGTCGGCATGAGCGGCCGGTCAGAAGGTGAATCGACCGGTGATGATGTTGAGCTCAGGTTGCGTGAGATGGAGCTGGACCGTGATGAAACCGGCCTGTTGATTCCGGGTCCTGTTGTCCCGCGCCTGTTTGATGATGATGCATCGGAAACCTTCTACCTTGAACATCATCCGGAGTATATCGAATCATTCGAGCTTATGCAGGTAAGCGTTTCCGAGCTTATTGAATACCGAAAGCGCGGTGTGGAGGTGCATTTCAAACCCTTTCAGATTGAGAATGAGGAACTCGATATCCTCACTGTGAAGGACGAGCTCGCCGAACCATGAGATATTCTTACCGTGCAATTTTCACTTTTTTCCTGCTGATCACTCTGTTTTTTTCACTACCCCTTATGGCGGATCAGTCGATTTTCATCGATCCGGAAAATCCTCCTGAAGTTGTTACGGTACACTTAGGGTCCGACTTCCACCTCGCCCTGGAGGGCACGGGATGGTATCTCAACCGATATGACCGCTCTCTGCTCTCATTCAGGCTGCGAAGGGTTGAGTCTTCTTCAACGATCTTCGTCATGCATAGTCTTGACGAGGGCACGGCGAACCTCGTGCTCAGCTTACGGCATCTTGATATCCCACTTGTTGTCATGATCGTGCGGGGACCTGAGGATATTGAGGAGAAGGGGATAGTCCTGCTTGATGAAGAGCTCACGGAAAAGGTACAGCAGGAGAGTGGAGGAGTCCCCTCCATATCCGAAAAGGCAGAGGCACTGAGAGAGCGTGGTCTTGTTGAGGCGACACCGACACGTAAAGTCGAGGAAGTGCACGCACTACCCGATGAAGAAGGGCTCTACTACGTGGATGATGACAACCTCGTCGTAAAGGTACCGCGTGCACATGAGGAAGACTTTTTCAGGAGAGGGCGGCGTTTCTACCAGAAGGGGGAGCATGAGAAGGCCCAGACAGAGTTGCAGCTGTACCTGAGAAGGTGTGAAAAATGTGCAAAGGCGGATAGTGCACGCTTACTGCTTGCCGACATTTCAGTGCAGCTGGGAGATGAAGAAGGCGCACTGGCACAACTCAGTGAAGTGATCGAATCGGGGAGAGAAGCGGCTGTGCTTTCGGCGCTGGAGATACGGGGCGACCTACACTGCAGTGCCGAGCGCTTCGGAGACGCATTAGCTGATTATGAGAGTATATACAACATGGGAGGCGGCGGTGATGAGCTCGTGCAGCGGCTTGGCGACATCAACTATGCTCTTCACCATGAGGGGGAGGCTCTGCGCTGGTACGAAGAGGGCATTGCACAGGGGGTGGCAAGTGACGAAACGATTTTCCGGGTCGCCACACTCTACGACAGCCCAGGTGGTGCACGGGACATCGAAAAGGCCTACGAATATTACAGGCTGATCACCGAAGAGTATCGGTCTTCCGTGCACTTCGAAGCTGCTCTGCAGAGGGTGCAGTTCTTTGAGAACCACTTCTTCAACTATTATTGATACACAGGTTAGATATTGACATGTACAGGGGTGAAGGATAATTTCTAATGACCAATAGCATCACAGGAGCAATGCCGTGCTGAATACCCTGTCAGGAAGATTGTCAGACATACTTAAAAAGATGAAGGGCTGGGGGAGCCTCAATGAGAAGAATATCCGGGAGGGTTTGAGGGACATCAAGCTCGCTCTCCTCGAGGCTGACGTCAACTACAAGGTGGTGAAGGAGTTCATCGACGGGGCTACCACCGAAGCGCTCGGAGAAAAGGTGTTGAAGAGTGTCACACCGGCACAGCAATTTACCAAGATCGTGTATGACTATCTGGTAAAAATATTGGGAGACACGACACACGGGCTTGAGGTTGGAAGCGGTGGTATCTCACATCTCATGCTCTGCGGGCTGCAGGGTTCGGGTAAGACCACGACAGCAGTGAAACTTGCACGTTTCATAGAGTCAAAACACAACAAGAAGCCGCTCCTTGTGGCAGCCGATGTATACCGCCCAGCTGCCATACAACAACTTCAGCTCCTGGGAGAAAAGAACGGGATCCATACCTTTACCCTGGATAAAGAAAAACCTGTCAGGATCTGTAAAGAAGCGGTAAAGTTCGCCCGTGAAAACAGTTACGGCGCTGTACTGGTTGATACCGCTGGCCGGCTTGAAATGGACGATGAGATGATGCGGGAGCTCGAATCCATTAAGAAAGCTGTACGGTTCCACGAAATCCTTCTGGTTGCCGATGCGGCAACGGGACAGGCTGCTGTTAAGATTGCACAGGGTTTTGATGAGGCGATCGGTATTACGGGACTGATCCTTTCTCGGATGGATTCCGATGCCCGTGGCGGTGCTGCCCTCTCAATGTCACATATCACCGGGAAGCACATCAAGTTTATCGGTACGGGTGAAAAGGTCGATGATTTCGAACAGTTTCACCCTGACAGGATCGCCGGACGCGTACTCGACATGGGTGATATTGTTTCCCTCGTCGAAAAGGTACAGACTGATTTTGACCTGGAGGAGGTAAAAAAACTCGAGAAGAAGATCAAGAAGGCCTCCTTTGACCTCAACGATTTTCTCGATCAACTCAGGCAACTGCAGAAAATGGGGCCTCTCGAGAATTTGCTTGAGATGATTCCGGGAATGCCCAAGAAAACCCCCGTCAAGGTCGATGAGGGGGAGCTGAAACAGGCCGAGGCAATAATCAACAGCATGACACTCTATGAACGTGCGCATTACAAACTGATCAACGGCAGCAGGCGTAAGAGGATTGCACTGGGGAGCGGTACCACGGTCTACGATGTTAACCGGTTGCTCAACAATTTTGATCAGATGAAGAAGTTGATGAAGAAGTTTCGAAGAGGTGGACCTCCCCGCGGCAATGCCCTGTCATCCCTCATGCAGGGTATGTGATGAGGGCACATGGCCGCATTACCACTGAGGAATTCGTGTCCTATGCTCACCCCCGATAGGGGTAGGAACTTGTCCTTTACAATTGATTAATGCAAACGTATATTAGGTGATAGATTTTTTCAGGAGGAACGGAGTGAGCGTTAAAATTCGACTAACGAGAATGGGAACGAAGAAGAGACCCTACTACAGGGTAGTGGTCGTTGACTCACGAAAAAAGAGAGACGGAGCTTTTATCGAGAATCTCGGTGTATATCATCCCCTGGAAAAGGAGGAAGATGAGACAAAGCTTAATGAAGAGCGTATACGGGACTGGTTAAGCAAGGGTGCACGTCCATCACATACTGTGAAGGTTCTGCTGAACAAGAAGGGAATACAGGTAAAGTAGGTCAAATCACAGGTTCAGGTAAAGGAGTAAGCTCATGCAGGAGAAAGAGTTCCTTTTGTATATAGTGAAAGCTCTCGTTGATGAACCCGACGAGGTTGAAATACATGTTGTTGAAGGGGAAAAATCCACCATCTTTGAGTTGAAGGTTGCAACCTCCGACATAGGGAAGGTGATCGGTAAGAATGGCAGGATTGCGAAGGCAATTAGAACTATTTTAAACGCGGCTATTGCCAAATCAGGCAAACGTATCAGCCTCGACATACTCGGTTGAACATCCTCTGTTTATCGAAAATCCTCTTTCAAATTCTTGAGTATCTTACTATATTCAGCGCATAAAGAGACGGCAGAGTGCATGAGAATACCGATTTTCTCATCATTGGGAGAATAGTGCGCCCCTTCGGAATGAAGGGAGAGGTAAAGCTCCTTCCAATAACTGATCATATTGATCGGTTTCAGGGAATCGATTTTGTGTATCTGAATCGTACCGGGCAATATGAGAAGATAGAGGTTGAAAAAGCTCGAATTGCAAAGAACGCGGTGATCCTGAAACTCGTTAATGTCGCGACCAGAGACGATGCTGAGAATTTCAGAAGCAGCACCGTATATATCGACCGCGAGCATGCTGCACCTATTGATGATTCAAGCCATTACTACTATGATATACTGGGCTGCACGGTAAAAACGATGCAGGGGGATATTGTCGGCAAGGTATTCGATATTCAAAATGCCGGAAGCTGTGACGTATACTGTGTGCAGCCCCAGAATTCCCCCGATGGTGAGGTGCTGATACCGGTCGTACGGGATATTGTGAAGAATATAGATACAGGCAAGAAGGAAATTCGTATCGAAGTTGTTGATGGTTTGATGTGACTAATGGGTTCCAAACATGTGTTTCATATACTGACACTCTTTCCCGATACCGTAGGGTGCTTCTTCGGTGAAAGTATTATCAAACGGTCGATCGAGAGGGGGATTGTCGCGGTCGAGCTCATCAATATCAGGGATTTCAGCACGGACAAGCATCGAAAGGTGGACGATTATCCCTTTGGCGGTGGCAGGGGTATGCTTCTCATGCCCGGCCCTCTTTTCAGATCGCTCGAAAGCATTGATAAGAGGGGTCATGTGGTGTATCTTAATCCAAGGGGGAGGGTGCTCGATCAGAGTCTCGTCCGCCGGCTTTCACTGGAGCCCGTGATAACGCTCATATGCGGTCATTATGAAGGTATTGATGAGCGTGTAGTCGAACACTTTGTGGATGATGAGATCTCCATTGGCGACTATGTGATGACTGGAGGCGAGATTGCCGCTGCTGTTCTGGTGGATGCAATATCCAGAGAATTAGACGAAACCCTTGGCAACAGTGCTTCGAAGCTTGAAGAGAGCTTCGATGCTACCGGCCTCCTCGAGTATGATCAATACACGAGACCATCGGAATACAGGGGTATGAAGGTCCCCGAAGTACTTCTCTCGGGTGACCATAAGCGGATTGAAGAATGGCGAATGCGCAGTAGATTGATCAATACACTTGAGAAAAGACCCGATCTGCTTGAAGGCTGCGATTTGACCGATGAAAGCAGGCAACTACTACATGAAATAGAAGAGGAGAGGAAGGATGAACGTCGTAAACGAGATTGAAAAGGAATTCATTAAATATGATGAACTGCCCATTAAAATCGGTGACCTTGTGCAGGTGCATGTAAAAATAATCGAGGGGAAGAGGGAAAGAGTACAGGTATTCGAGGGATATGTGATTGCAGTAAAAAACAGCGGTAACCGGAGAACATTCAGGGTTCGCAGGGAGTCGTACGGTATCGGTGTTGAGCGCGTGTTTCCTGTCAACTCACCTCGCATTGAAAAAATTGAGGTGGTCAGACATGGTAAGGTGTGTCGGGCAAAACTCTATTATCTTCGAGACAGAGTGGGGAAAGCTGCACAGGTAAAACAGCTCATCAAGTGAGCCGGTTATTTCAAATCAGAGTGAGGGGCCTTGTTCCTGTTTGAAAACCAGTCCATGTGCGCTCTAGAGAACACAGTACTCTCGCAGGGGTACGGCAGGATAGCTGGGATGGACGAAGCCGGGAGGGGGGCGCTGGCCGGACCCGTCGTTGCTGCCTGTGTCATGCTCAACCCCGCACAGATACCCGCCGGTATCAACGATTCAAAGAAGCTCACCAACAAGCGGCGTCGTGAACTATATGACAGGATCCAGGAACAGGCCATAGCGATTGGGGTTGGAAGGGTCGAACCTGAAATCATTGACGATATTAACATTTACAATGCCACCAAACTGGCCATGAAGAAAGCCTTGGGGAACCTGCGAACACCTCCAGACTTTTTATTAATCGATGCTGTAAAACTATACGATATATCAATTAGCTCGGTATCATTACCCAAGGGCGATGAGAAAAGCGTGTCCATTGCAGCAGCCAGTATCATTGCCAAGGTATACCGTGATGATGTGATGATCGAATATGCGGACCGGTATCCCGAATACCGGTTTTCTTCCCATAAAGGATACGGCACTGCCGCTCACCGGGATGCGTTGAGAATGTACGGGCCGACTGAGCTGCATCGGTTCTCCTACATGCCGGTACGTGACGTGTATGAGATATGGAAATCAAAGGAACAACCCTGAATGAAACTCTTGGAAACCATTCGGATGCTCCAAGAATAGGAAGTATGCTCCGTGTCAGGGTCCTCAAACGTATTAACGCCCGTCATGTGCTGGTTCATTTCAACGGAAAGAACCATTTCGCACGGATTGCCGGCTCTCTTCCCACCGACCTCTTCATCGCTCAGGTGCAGAAACTTCGGCCCTATCTTCAGCTGCGGTTTATTCGAGACCTCGTACGTAAAAATCAGCCGCTCAATAACGAGGTGCTTTCGAAAATTCTTACCGGGAAAAAATCAGTTATTCAAAAATTATTTACCTCCGATAATCTTGGTGAAGCCCTATCCGTTCTCGTCAAGGAGGATAGGAGGGAGATTAGGGCATCCTTGCAGCGGAGTATCTCCCAGCGTAGTATCGTTCCTTCATTGAACAGAGCGAAGGGGGTCACCGAATACCTCCTTCTGGAGAGCCTCCACAACTTCATGAGCTCTGATTCCTTTTATATCCTTCTCCCATTGATAGTCGGACGAAGACGGCACATGGCTGAGTTGAGGCTGGTGGAAAACAGGGAGAACGCAGGTCATGGTATCTTCCTCAATATCGAAGTCGACAGTGAAACAAGCATCGCTTTTGCAGTGTATCTTGATTATGAGGCCATACACTGTACTCTTTCAACGAACAGTCCTGTTATTGAAGGGGTGGTGAGAGATAATATTCATATGTTATCGGGCGGACTCAGATCATTGAAGTACAACAGAGAGGTTCACATTCGTTTTGTACCCTACAACCAATATGACCATAGTTTTCCCGGGTCTTTAAAAAAGATTGATGTGAAGATGTAGATGAGGAAAAAACGGGCAATTGCGCTGAGGTATCGAAGCACGGATTCAGCCCCTCGAATTATTGCAAAGGGGGCGGACAGGATCGCCGACCTCATAGCGGAGATTGCCCGGGAACATGGGATTCATATTGAGAATGACCCTCTTCTGGTTCAAACCCTCATGGGGTTTGAAGTGGGAGACTATATTCCGGAAGAGGTATACGAGGTGGTCGCACAGATACTTGCATTTGTGTATAAACTAAGGCTTGGTGATAGAGAATATGGAGATGCGAAAAATAAGGGTTGATGAATTGAAACCCGGTATGGTGTTCGACAAGGCTGTCTATATCGATATGAACAACATACTTGTCGCGCCCATGGTTCCACTCAAGAAGGAAGATATTGACCGTCTCGTCAAGTGGGGTATTGAGGAGGTGGAGACTGCCGGTGTCATGATCAAGCAGGAAGAGGAACCTTCCTCTAAACGGGAATCACTCAAAGACAAGGTGAGTAAGCTGACTGAGATGATGGAGAGCGGCTCTGAGGAAGAGGAGGGCGTCCTGTTTCCCGGCAGCATTGAGGACCTTTTCGATGAACTGGTCTCCATGATAGAGGATGTTTTCGAAAAGATTCGAAACGGTGTTGGATACGACAAAGAGATGATCATCGACGTTATCGATCGTCTTATCGAGAAGGTCAAGGAAGATAAAAACAAAGCCCTTACGGTTGCCGCAGCTGAACAAGAGGGCAAGTACATCTATGCCCTGGCAGCCAGTGTTTCGATTCTTGCTGTGGTAACAGGCATATCTCTTGAGTATGGAAAGCACCGTCTCATTCCCCTCGGTGTGGGAGCACTTCTGCACGATATTGGGATGGTCCGCATTCCCAGCTATATAATTGAAAAAAAAGGTACCCTATCAGATGATGAGTACAACAGGATCAAAACCCATCCAATTTACGGTTATCGCATTATTACCAAAGAGCTCGAGTTAACCAATGAGATAGCAACAATAGCGTTGCAGCACCATGAGGCCTATGATGGAACCGGCTATCCAAGAAAATCGAAAGGCGAAGGTATTTCGGAATTTGCAAAAATTGTATCCATCTGTGATGTGTATGCTGCAATGACACGCAAGCGAAGCTACAGGGATGAGCATCTTTCCTACAATGCCATGAAGAATGTTCTGAGCGAATCGAACCGGATGTTCGATCCCAATATTGTAAAAGCTTTTCTCTCCAATATGGCCATACACCCTATTGGAAGCATAGTACAGTTAAACAACAATGTTATCGGCATGGTGGTAAGCGCGAATCCCGAACTTCCTCTCAGGCCCAGGATTGAAGTCCTGGTAGATGAATTCGGAGACAGGATCAAAGGGGAAAAGTTCCTGGATTTGCAGGAACTCGCAGATCTCTATATAACGAAACCGCTTTCAAAAGCCTATTTGAAACAGAAGTTTAATGAATAATGTAGAAAAGGGGATGCGGGGAGAGGAGATTGTACAGAATTACCTCATCGAAGGGGGCTATCGAATACTTGAGAGGAACTTCAGGTTTCATCACCGCGAAGTGGATATTATCGCGGCAAAGGACGATATTCTGGTTTTTGTCGAGGTAAAGTCACGGAAGGATGGGGATTTTGGCCGGGGATTCGAGGCCATTTCAGACATGAAGAAACGAAACATCATTTCAGTAGCCCGGTATTACACACAGAAGAAAGGGCTGCAGGATTGCAATGTTCGCTTCGATGTGGCAAGCCTGGATAGGGGTGCGTTGCAATACTTTGAAAACGCGTTTCAAGCGTAATATGGAATACCATGAGTAAGCTTAAGACGAAAAAGCGTGTAAAACATCCTCCTGTAAAGGAGAAGATCGACCTCAATGTGCTTCGTAAAACCAGGATCGAACAGCTTAAAACAATGATCAATAATGAGGACTACCTGACAGAAGCTGTAACGAAACTCGCAAATTCACTCACCTCCGGATTCATGAAGTAACACATTCACTTGCCGAAAACGAAAAATCATGGTTTATTAGGGAGGAGTATACACCCTTCCCGGAGAAGGAATTTGAGTAAAAATAGTAGCCGAAGGTACAAGCGGTACAGGAATTACAAATCGAAAAAAGGAAAGTTACCGCGTCTCATCTGCCCTATATGCAACCGTCCACTCAATGTAACCATAACAGCCATTGAGCATCAGGAGTCGGGAAAAAAGGCACATTTTGACTGCATTCTGAAAGAACTCAAGAAATCCTATCAGCTCAATCCCAAGGAAGATATGATCTATCTCGGAGGCGGCAGCTTCGGCATCATTGAAAGGGTGAAGGGAAAGAACTCCTTCGGATTCATCATTAAGAAGCGCTTTCAGTATGAGAACCGAGACCACTGAACACCCATTGAAAACAAAAGTCCCTCAGTAACTGGCATGCTCCACCCCAACATTCAGGTCTGCATGTATAATTTCCTGCATACCTGAAACAAATTGTTTCCGCCCTCTGTTTATACTGGTAAATGTTCTGCCGTCTCAAATCAGCAACGATGCTTGGAATCACTGCCTCAATCATAGAAATCGAGGTCGACCTGAAAAAGGGTTTGCCGATGCAGTTGATTGTCGGTCTTCCAGACACGGCCGTCAAAGAGGCCAAGGAGAGAGTAAGCGCCGCAATTCGAAACTCAGGCTACCAGTTCCCGCTGGGCAGTCTTATCATCAATCTCGCCCCCGCCGACCTCAGAAAGGCGGGCTCTATCTTTGATCTGGCCATAGCTGTCGGTGTATTGCTGGCGAGCAATCAGATCCGAAGGAAAAGAGAAACCGAGCATTTCATCTTCGTTGGCGAGCTTTCACTTGATGGCACACTTCGACCTGTGAGGGGAGTGCTCTCCATTGCCGAAAAGGCCCGGGAAGAGGGGATTGAAACAATGGTGCTTCCCGTCCAGAATTACCGCGAAGCTTCTCTGGCTCCCGGCCTTTCTCTGTGTCCTGTTGAACGTCTCTGCGAAGCGGTTGAATCGTTGTGCACCGAAAAAGGAGTAAACCCGCCCAGGAGCGTAAGTACCAACCAGAATGGAACAAAGGGGAGCGAAGAGGGCAATAACACCGATTTTTCCGATGTCCGAGGGCAGAACTATGCCATAAGGGCCGCAAGTGTTGCAGCAGCCGGCGGTCATAACATGCTCTTCATCGGTTCACCCGGGTCGGGAAAAACTATGATAGCCACCCGCATCCCGAGTATACTGCCCCCCATGTCGGAGAAAGAGTCACTGGAAACGACCAAAATATACAGCGCTGCCGGATTGCTTCATGCACAGGAGGGCCTTATCAGTAGGCGTCCCTTTCGAATGCCCCATCACACAGCATCGGATGTGTCCATAGTGGGTGGCGGCAGAAATACCTTGCCTGGTGAAATTACACTGGCCCACAACGGGATTCTCTTCATGGATGAGTTTACAGAATTCAAAAACAATATCATACAGGCCCTCCGACAACCTCTCGAAAATGGATACGTAACGGTAGCTCGTGCTGATTGCCGGTTTGTGTATCCGGCGCGATTCATGCTCGTTGCATCCATGAACCCCTGTCCCTGCGGTTATCTCCTCGACCCTGGCTGCGAGTGCCGCTGCAGCCGGAAACACATAAATAGATATTTTATGAAGATTTCGGGACCCATATTGGATAGGATCGATATACAGGTTGTGGTAAAGCCTTTGAAGCCCTATGACGTCATTGAAGGGAGGCCTGCGGAATCATCGGAAAGCATCCGGCACCGTGTACTGGCTGCGCAGCACATTCAGAGGGAGAGGTTCAGCAAGTACGGAATAACCAACAACGCGTCAATGACCATAACACTGATTAAACAGCATTGCTCGCTCAGCAGGACTGCGCGGAATCTCCTCTACGATGCAGCAGAGAAGTTCAGGTTGACCGCGCGGTCATACCATAAAATATTGCGGGTTTCGCGCACCCTTGCTGATCTTGATGCGAGGGAGGGAATTTCAGATGACGATTTGCTCGAAGCGCTGTCCTACAGAGAGGTCGAACGTATTCTCTACGGTGAAAGGATACATGAGGAAGAGTTGTTGTAAAATAAAGCCCAAATTAATTGGGAGCTCTCTTTGTCAACTGATGGTCAATCATACTATTGACGAGAGCTAGGACTTCGATACAGGGGGCAAGCCGCTCATCATCCACACTGTCGATATTTATGGTGCCTATCTCTTCCATGTGAGATAGAATATCAATAACGGGCGTGGCCTTCATCGTGTTTGACGTCACCTGATGAATGAACTGATCATCGCTTTCGATGTCGTCTCTGTTCGCCAGAACACGCTTAATTATGTCTGTAATAAGTTCTCTGCCCACTTTTTTCTTACTCATTAATATGTCATCTAATTACGATATTTCTAATAACTAAGTATAGCACGTTTGCGATAAAAAAATGGTCCGGAGCACGTTTTTTTCCATGAATTTTATTGATATAATCAGTATCATTCTGGTTCTCATACTCTGCATACGGGGATATCTGAAGGGTTTTATCAATGAGCTCTTCTCCCTCCTCATTATAGGTGTGGGGCTCGTGGGGGCTTTTCTCTTTTACCGTCCGCTGAGCGAGGTTTTCCTGGAATTTATGGAGAGTAGTGATGTAGCCCAGGTTCTTTCCTTTTTCGCTCTGTTCATACTCATATCGATATTTCTCATTATTATCCGAAACATAGTGGTGCAGTTTGTTGACCGTCTGAATCTGACTGATATAGATGCCCTTCTCGGTGTTATAGTAGGTTTGCTCAAGGCGTTGGTCCTCTGTGGTGTAATACTCGTGTTCCTCAAACATCATCCTGTTTTACGTATCGATGAGCCTATCGAAAGGTCTCTACTCTATCCCTACCTGGAACGAATTATTGTCGTACTTATATCGCTTTTTC
>JAGLSF010000289.1 GCA_023136305.1 Spirochaetota bacterium | reverse complement strand
GAGCAACGAGCCGAGCGAAGTGGCCTCCTTGACTACGGGTATTTTCATGGGGATACCCAATACGTCGGCCATAATCTGAGGCCACAGTGAGCCCTTGGATGAACCACCGGCAAAGGTTGCTTCGCTAGGCATGCTGTCCGACAACTCCTTTAGTATGTCGAGATGGCCGCGGCTCGTGTAGGCAGCGTTTTCCTCAATGGCGCGGATGCAGGCTGCCTTTCCGGTTTCATCCGGTTCCAGGACATCAAAACCCATCAGGGATGGGGCTGCATGTTTCCACCTCCTAGCATTCATGATGTCAGAGAAGATTGCCTGTACCCCATTCGAACCTGGGGGTATTCCTGATGCCATCTCCTCCATTAAGGTATAGGGGTCAACACCGCGCTCAATAGCTTCCCGTTTCTCCCTGTGGCAGAAACCGTCACGAAACCATCGCATGACAAATCCGTGATAAAAACCTATTCCTTCCATCATCCACTGGTCCGGGAGCGCATGACAGAGTGTCCTGAGCCGGTAGTCGGGATCGATAAGTGGTCGATCGGCCACAATCGTGGTCTGCCAGAAGGTCCCGCCGATAATAGTGCAGGTACCGGGCATAACCGCGCCGGACCCAAGCAGCGCCAGCTGCGTATCCCCACCTGCAGTAATGACGGGAGCTCCTTCGGGAAGCCCGGTCTCACGGGAAGCATTTTTCGATATCCTTCCGATGACTGTACCCGGCTCATGGACAGGTGGATAAATATTTTCCGGCATACCTGCAAGTTCTATCAGTTCCTTCGACCATGAACGTTTCCTCAGGTCAAAGATACCTGAGCTTGAACCGCATGTTGCATCGGTTACTATCTCGCCGCACAATCGGAAGAGCACCCAGTCGCTGAGCATGTGCATATAGGCGATACGTTCATAGGTTTCCGGGAGGTTTCGTCTGATCCACCACAGGCGGGGCGGTGTGATGATACTGAGCCAGTCACCACCTGTTTTATATATTGGTTCACCGAGGCCGGCTGCGATCATGTCTTCGACTTCCCGCGCAGCACGGGCGTCCACGTTGGGGCATGCCCATATCTCTCTCTTCTGTGCATCGTACAGCACAATGCCTTCGCGCATGCTTGTTGCGGTGACTCCGGCTATACGGGAAGGTGAAATCCGTGACCTGTGGATCGCCTCAGCAATGCAGCCGGTTAGCAGTGTCCATGACTCATCGGTATTAAAAACCTGTGAACCGGGATACTGGGGAAGGGATTCAGGCAGCCATTCGCACTGGCCTGTGCCGCACTGACTTCCATGCTCATCAAAAACAATTGCACGCCCGCTTCCCGTGCCCACATCGATTGTAAGAATGTATCGTTCTGCTTTCATGATATATTTATCAAACACTCGACGGGAGTCGGCCGAGTATCGAACTGACCTTATGGTAGGAGAGGAACCAACCCTCCCTGTTCATGTAATGTATAATTTTCCCCCTAAGTCTAAACTGGAGCAGAGAAATTTCCCAGGAGTTTTTTTACCTACGCTGTTATGAGCCGCAGTCCATATACTGAGTTCTCTTGATCAGGTCGTCCTGCACCACCGTGTTCAATTCAACGAAGAGAGCAGCGTAACCGACAACTCTGACCATAAGGTTCTTGTGCTGCTCCGGCTCTTTCTTCGCCTCCTTCAGGGTTTTTGATGAGGTGACGTTGAATTGAACCTGCCCTCCGCCCTTCTCGAAGTAGGTCTTGACAAGGTCCGCCAGCCGCTGCAAATGCTCATCACTCGAGAGTGCGGTGGGGCTGAACTTCATATTGAATATCATGCCTCCGGTCGACTGCCACTGATGAAGCTTGGCCACCGAGTTCATGGCAGCGGTCGGGCCGCTCAGGTCTCTTCCCTGACTCGGGGATATGCCGTCGTTGAGCGGAGTGCGCGCGAACCGGCCGTCGGGCAGTGCACCCACGGACTCGCCGAACTGCACGTGGGCCGTGACGGTGAGGTAGGCTGGCCAGATGGAGCTCTTGAGCTGCCCTCCCCGAGGGTCTCTGTACTTCTGCGACTCCTCGTAGGCCATATCCACGGCATTGACGGTGAGCTCATCCACGTAGTCGATATCGTTCCCGAATTTCGGGGTCCTGTTGATGAGCATCTGTCGGAGAGGTTCATGGCCCTCGAAATTGGCATCCAGGGCATCCAGGAGCTCATCCATGGAGACCCTTTTCTCTTCGAACACGAGCTTTTTGATTGCCGCCAGTGAATCTCCCACATTGCTCATGCCTGCTATGGCAATGAGGGAGGTCCAGTAATAATCGGTACCTCCGGCGGTCATGTCCGTTCCCCGCTTGATGCATCCCTGCAGGGTGGAGGAGAGGAAGGGCACGGGCATCCCCTTTGCATGCACCATGACCTCGGTGTTGAGCGCAATAGCGCCGTGCCAGGTAGCAAATTCGAGCTGTGTTTTAAAGGCCTGCAGCACATCGTCGATTGAGGTGAAGCTTCGGGGATCACCCGTTTTCGGTCCCATCTGCCTACCGCAGAGTCTGCACTTCCCGTCATTCAGTGCAAGCTCAAAGACCTTGGCATGGCTGATGTATATGAACATCTGACCCCCTGTGCGCCCGGCGATGCACATCTCGTCGCAGCCGTCGGCCGAGTAGCATCGTGCCTCCTCCAGGGGCACACCCCGGTCGACCATGGAGGGAATGAAGAGCTCATCATTGAGGAACTGGGGTATGGCGTTCTTTTCCCGCACCACGCGAAGCGCCTCGACCAGAAACCGGTCGTCGCAGTTTTTGTGCCAGCGTACCGAGAGGTTGGGCTGCATGAGCCCCACGTCCATCTGGGCCTGCAGGCAGAGATAGGAGAGCTCATTGGTCGCGTCGCTGCCGTCTGCGTTCTGCCCCCCCAGGATCAGATGCTCTCCCATGGAGAAGTTGGCAATGAAGCTTGCCATGATCTTGTCGTACAGAATGACCATCTCACTGAGCTTGATCCA
>JAGLSF010000288.1 GCA_023136305.1 Spirochaetota bacterium | reverse complement strand
AATAATGAAGAAAAACAGTGCTTTCCAGTTGAGTGTCGTCCTTTTCATGCTCACGGGAGTGGCCCTCCTGTTCAGCGCCTGCTACAAGGACTACGGACTCTCAACGGCGGACTATGACGTGGTGCTCACGTCATTCGACGAGGACGCGGTCTTTCATGGCAAATCGGTGTACTATCTCGAAGAAGAGTTTATCGATCTCGATGACCCCGACCCCGATAATGAGAACCCCGAGCAGCCGGACAACGCACAGGCCATCATCGATGCCATTGTAGCTGAACTTACAGCATATGGCTATACACGAGAGCTCGTTGATCCTACCAGTGCCAATGTGGGCATAAGACTAGCATATACAGAAACAGACTATTTCTACTACTACAATGACTGTTGGTACTGGTACTGGTCCTATTGCTGGTACTACCCGCCCGGCTGGGGAGGCGTCCAATATGCGTACACCGCAGGTACTGTGTTCATCGAGATGGGTGATCTCGAAAATTTCACCGTTCCCGGCGATGATATTCCTATCATGTGGCTTGCAGGCATCAATGGTCTATTGGACGACACATCCCTGGGCCTGGTGGAGCGTATCCAGGATGCCATTACCCAGGCCTTTACCCAGTCACCCTATCTGGAGCAGTAAATGAAAGGAGAGCAGATCTTGAAAAAAGTATACATACTTCTGCTCGTCAGTTGTATAGCCCTTTTCACCTTTGTCGGCCAGGCCCTGGCCACAGATTCGCTCATATGGCTCACCTACAATATGGCAATTCCCATGGGAGACCTGGAGGAGTTCACGGCAGATACGAGCTTCAGGGGCTGGAGCTTCGAGTATAGGAACCTGGTTCGCGACCGTCTATCCCTGGGCATAAGCGTTGCCTGGCAGGGTTTCAGCGAACGGGAGGACGGCACCTTCACCGAAGGCACCCTCACAGCCACGGGTACACAGATCCGCTATATGAACTCATATCCGATCATGGCAACGGGACACATGTATACGGGCGATGTGGATCGTTTCCGCGTCTACGGCGGGCTCGGGGCCGGCACCTTTTATATGCAGGAACGATTCGATTTCGGCCTTCATTCATTTTACAGCAGCCACTGGCATTTCGGGCTTGTTCCGGAAGTAGGGTTGATGATTCCCGTGGGATGGCGTTCAAGTATTGTCGGCAATGTGCGGTACAACTATGCCTTTAAAACCAGCGATGAGCCTGCCTATTCGTACTGGGGTTTCAATGTGGGGATTGCTTCCTACAACTGGTGATGCATCGCTTTATCTGACCTTCCAGTTCTTGACGTCCTTGAAATCCTGAATGCAGAGGGAAACACTCAATCTGTACTCCAGCGCGGTTGTCTCACCCTCACCATTGAAGACCGGCTCCATCTTGTAGATAGGAACCCTGAGCGTCTGAATGATAAAACCGTCACGGTCCGTCATTTCGATCACAAACTGCGCCTTTCGGTTCTTCCGGGCCTTTTCCAGCTCATTGCCAAAGGGCTGGGCGGTAAAGAGGTAGTGGGCCTTTCCCCAACGCCACCTCGTCTTGGCCCGGAGCTGCACGCCCGCATACTGTGAGGATGTCTTGGGCATGAGGAAGGGGCCTCTCACCGATCTTCCGCTCTCCACCATGTTCGAGGAGCCGTCACTGTAGATGAAGACCGCCCTGCCGGTCCAGCGCTCTACCATGAGCACCTTGTCGTCCATGGGCACTGTCTTGTACCGTATAGCAAAGGCAGCTGCAGCAACCGCAAGAACAAGTACGATCACCAGAAGCACAGAGATCGTCTTTCTGCCCTCATTTTCCATAGAGTTCCCCCTTGTCTTCACTGCTACACTATACACATCGAACAACAAGGGGTAAAATCTTTAATGAATTGTTGAGAGAGAGAAATATGCTCACTCAGGTTATGAGGCCTCTGATTCTATCGTCCAGTTTTCCCTGATCCCCGGTAAATGAAGCGAGACCCGCAAGGTTGAGTAGAGAATCGACAGACACCTCACGCTTTTCAATACGATCCTTCCAAGCTTCGTGCACGGGGATCTTGCCATCAGCAGCAATCCGACTCTGGTCTTCAGGACTCATCTCGGGAAAGAGGTCTCCCACGCCAGATTTTTGCGCCCGTTCCACAAGTTCATCTCCCGTCGCAGGATCGCTGCCGTCAAGGTCCCTGGCAAATTCCTTGAGCGATTCCGGGACATCCCACAGCGTGGAAATGCCCGCCTTCTGCTCAGCAACACCGGGGGATAGTGCGATCTCATACTCCGTATCAACCCGCGACTCCCAGCGGCCATCCAGCTCCTTCTTTGCACTTCCGGCCACCTTTACAGGCATGGTATACACATCCACACCAGCGAGGTCTCTCACCTGGCCCGCCGAACGCAGGCTCGCAGCAATCTGCAGGGTGCGCTTTCCCGTTTCAGCTGCCACCTCCCTCACCTGTCGCTGACTCGAAATCGTTGCCTTTTCACCAACCATGTTCCCGTCACCGAGCCCGTTGTCCGCAACATATGAGTTCAGCCGTCCGAGGAAGACATTCACATATGAGGGATATGCAAACATGGACGCCAGATAGTTGTGGCGGGCACTGAATCCCAGGGTGAAGTTGATGGGTACATTTTCATCCCTGAGCCGTCTCGTGGCAATGAGCCCTTCAGGTGTAAGCGGTATCTTGATGATAAAACGGTCAGGTGAAATCTGGTGAAAACGCTTCGCATAGTGAACGGTCATGTCAATATCGCGGGCACTGGCCGTATGCAGCTCAACACTGACATACCCGCCGAACCGGTTTACCAGATTCAGGCCGTGACGTGCATTGAGTATAAAGGCAATCTCCATGATCCGCTCCTGCATGGCGAGATCGGTGAGCAGTGCACCCGCTCTTTCTATGAGCTCGTCATAGATGCCCTTCTGTATTTCGTTGTTGAGAAGCGTGTTGTTCGTTGTCAGGGCAGTGAACTCGTCGATCCAGAGCGATTCGGCGGCATCCATGTCGCCCGTATCAAGCCAGAGCTCGGTACCTGTGTCCCTGAGGCCTTTCCAGAAGGGATCCGACTT
>JAGLSF010000287.1 GCA_023136305.1 Spirochaetota bacterium | reverse complement strand
TAATTTAGCAAAGACAAGAGATAATTTTGATAAGTTTCTATCAGAGATGAAAAAAGACGGAACATATAGTAAAATTATTGAAAACTGGGAAGATACATATTGACAGAAAATAGAGATATTTTAGATACTACTAAAGATTATTATGATTTATTAGATTTATAGAAATCCTAACTTCAGTTCACCATTTTAAGATTGAATATTTTCGCCGAAGTAATAATTATATTTTGTCTTGTACAATACTTGTGCTTTTTCAGGTATATAGATTATCTTATTAGGAGATACAGAATGTCTGGCTGTATACTGAGAGAGCCCTGTTCTGGCTTTCTGATCCTGTGCCGGATAAGGATGGAATTAATCCACTGAAAAGCCTGGGTGCTTCCAGGAGAGAAGATTCCTTGCAAAGCTGCTTTCCAATAATCCCTTATCAACAAAATATTTTCTTTTAGGTCATTTCTACAAACCACTATCAATCATAACCACATAGAAAACAACCCACTTTTCACATGTGCATGATAGAATGATTCCTCATACAGAAAATCACAGTGAACGGAGGTGGACATGAAACAGGTTGCACTGATCTCCAATGGTGATTTCAGAAACGCAGTTGGTGAATCATGCTGGCCGAAACAGGAGGAAACACTCAGCGAGACGGAACAAGCATTCACTGCATTAGGAGTAAAAACCTATCGAGCACACCCCTTCAACAAAGAGAAAAAACACGGCTTCATCACCACACAAGCCGAGTGCTGCGGGATTTTCGCTGGACTTAAACCAACGGAACCTGTTTTGATTGTGCTTTCTTCCTGGGTATGGGCAAGCCATGTAGCCTCATCCCTGAAACTGCATAAGGGGCCTATCCTGCTTCTTGGAAACTTCGACGGTACGTGGCCCGGTCTTGTGTCTCTCCTCAACCACTCGGCTTCCTTTGAGAGAATGGACATAGAGCATTCAAAGGTGTGGACCAGTTCTTTTAATAATGACGATCGTTTCATGCAGGAACTGCAAGCCTGGGTAGATAAAGGAAGAATCGAACACCCGACCGATCACATCACGAGCATCGAGGAGCTTCACCTCTCGAAAAAGGCAGAAGCTTTCGGGAAACAGATCGCCGATGACATACTCAAACAAAAACGCATACTGGGACAGATGGATCCCGGCTGCATGGGCATGCTCAACGCTGTGATGAGTCCGGACAAATTGGCAGGGATTGGTATGCCCCTCGAGCTTCTCAACCAGTCGGACCTCCTCGCAGAGATGGAGTCAGTGCAGGATGAAACCGCAAAGAGCCACCTTCAGTGGCTGAAAGACCATGACGTTATCTTTCACTGGGGAAGCAACCCACATACAGAACTCGTCGAAGAGCAGGTGATCGAGCAGATGAAGATGTACGAGGCCGCAGGGAGAATATACCAGCGGTACGGACTCAGCGCGATAGGCATTCCCTATCAGTACGGACTCGTCCGCTGTACGAGTGCATCGGACCTGCCTGAGGGTATGCTCAACAACTCTGACAGGCCGGACATTGTAAACCCGGACAATAGTGAGGCCATCAATAAGGGACTTCCAATCGTTCACTTCAACGAGGGTGATGTTGGGTCTGCAGTGCCGCAGGTTCTCATGCACGACATCTTAGTGAAGAAGGGGATGCCTCCAGAGAGCACACTACACGATGTACGCTGGGGTGACTGGTGGGAGGATGAGTTTGTATGGGTATTCGAAGTGTCGGGCGGGGCCCCGCCGGCCCACTGGGTTGGGTGGGAGCAGACCCATGTGTATCGACAGCCGCCCATGTACTTTCCGAAGGGAGGCGGCACCTGCAGCGGGGTGTCGAAACCGGGAACCATCACCTGGGCACGTTTCTACGAACGGTCCGGAAGGATTGGTATGGACATGGGCACAGGTCGGGTCGTTGAACTTCCGTCTGATGAAGTAACTCGGCGGCAGAAGGCAACCACGAGCGAATGGCCCATGGCCAATGTGCACATTCCGGGTTATGACCGCGACCGTCTGATGAGCACACACCGTTCCAATCACATCACCATCTGCTATGGCAACATGGTGCAGGAGCTGGCTGCAGCTGCGAAGTACCTGGGAATACCCGTCAATATCGTTGGAGACGCTCGAAAGGAGTTTTCATGAGCACCGAGGCGACAGCAGGATCGAAGGACAGCGAAGTCATCGCAAGCATCAGGAACCTATCTGCGTTGGGCTGAAACAAAAGATCGAATATGTAAGAATGTACTTTTAGTCGCAAAATTGATCACCCTACCTCTGCGACCACCGATCCGTCAGGCTCGATCCGTTCGACGGCTGCTACCCCTCCATATGCGATTGCTTTGATCGTCGCTTCGAAAGTTGCGCCTGCCTCTATATGTCCCACATTCCCAGTGTCCTTCGCGATCGCCAGGTCGTACGGATAGCCAACCGAGGGCTCCACACTGACCAGGTGCTGTCCGCGCCAGCCTCCGACCGATCTAAAGAGTGATAAGTGAGGAAATACATCTGTCGGAAAAAGCATGCCGAAGCCAACCTGTGCTTCGACGTCTGTGACGGCAAACCAGCCGGACGAAACGTTTGGAAGATACTGGAAATCGGTAGCCCCAGACTGGGCAGGCGGCATGGTTCGGAAATCCACGTGATCACCGGCTGGTGTCGTGACACAGGGCCATTCATACTCGGTACCGGGATTGAACTTCAGCGTGTTCCAGGGATCGGTTGCCTCGATGATGCCGCGCCGCGCCGGGATGTCCAGGCGAGTTGCGGGTGAAATTTCAAATGGCGAACAGACATTCCAGAGAAAATCGATCGGCGCTGCTCCCAGGTTTATGTAGGCATACTGCACGCTGCAGAATGACTCGCCAGCCCGCAAGCTGATTGTCTTTTCGAATCGCGTGGGCAGGATCCTTCCAAGGGTGACAAAACGAACCGCGACAACGTCCTCGTTCTCTTCAAGTATGTCCCACTCGCTCTCCTGTGACCAGACCTCGCCGTGATCCGGGAGCATTTCACCACTCGGTGTTTTAAAAGGCACATCATTGGGTACAAGCTCATCCCAACCGCC
>JAGLSF010000286.1 GCA_023136305.1 Spirochaetota bacterium | reverse complement strand
TGTTGGCGGACCTGCTCGATGAACTCCCCGCGGTCGAAATGGGAGAAGAGCGAATGGTAATAGGTCTCTCCAATGAACTCAACACAGCGGGTAGCCGCAAGCCCGCGAAGGCGCTCCATCACAAGGGGTTTCCACATACTGAACTGCTCTGCCGCCGTCCCGGTAATAGAAAATGCGCACTTGAAATCGGAACCGTACCGATCCATAAGGCCTTTGAGTAGATCACAGGCAGGGAGATAACAGGTTCGGGCGGCCTTCTCAACGACCGCTCTGTTCAGTACATCGTCGAAAAGATCTCCTGAACGATCGACTAGGCGCACAGTCCTCAAGCGGTATGGCTGATGTATATGGAAACACAGCACTATGTCGAGCATAGCAGCTCCCCGTACACCTCTTTCAGTTTCAGGGCCGCATCATACCAGCTGATCTGCTCTGCCTCGGCCTTTCCCTGCGCGCTCAGCCGCTTGATCCGTGCCGGATTCTTCAGCAGTGAGACGATCTGATGAGACATGACATCCGCTTCCCAGTGATTAGCAGTGAGAACATGGCGTACCACTTCGGTCACGCCAGACTGACTGGAAACCAGCACTGCCAGCCCCCTGCGCATGGCTTCGAGCACCGTGATGTTGAAGGGATCGGAGACTGAAGGTGCTATTAAGATATCGGAAATCGAGAGGACAGTGTCCACCTCAGCCCTGTTCAGGAAACCCGTGAAGATGATCCGGTTTTTCATTCCGTAATAGGCTGAGCGGTGTATGAGATTGTGCAGCATGTCGCCCTTCCCTGCCATGATAAACCGCACTCCGGGGAAACGAGAGAGCACCCTTCGTGCAACCTCGAGAAAGATGTCAGGCCCCTTCTGGCAGGTCATGCGGCCCATGAAGAGAACAACCGGCTCATCGAACAGCCTCTCTATGGATGATTCTGATTCTTCCAGGAAGTAGGCATTGTGGATGACCCAAATCATGTTCGGATGAATACCGTAGTAATCGTGTACGGCTGAGGCTGTAAACCGGGAAACAGCAATTATCCGGTCAGCAAGCTCAAGGCCGATTCTCTCAAACTGATGAATTCGCTCATTGCCTTGACCGCATGCCCTGTCATATTCAGTTGAATGGACATGGCACACGAGCGGCCTTCCGGTTACCTCTTTTGCACACAGGCCCGCCTCGAAGGTGAGCCAGTCATGGGCATGGATGATATCGAAATCCACATGTGGAATCACCACTTCGATCAGCGCCCTATACCTGGAGGGCGAAAGGGCGTTGGATTGGTACGGGTTCTTACGGTGCCACTCGTTGGCATCCAGGAGCGTCTCTGCTCCAGACCGCGCTTCCATATCCAAAACAAACTTTGTGCTATGCCACTCTTCCATGCCCACAATAGACTTTGCACTATGCCACTGCCCTGAATCCTCTTCGTATACACTGCCGGGGAGCAGGTTAGCATCCTCGAGGCGTTTCATTTCGAAGAAGCACGGCTTCTCCGCGGGCAGCACGAGAACAATCTCCACACCCTGTTCGAGGAGCGCTCGCACCATGCCGTAGCAGGCCATGCCGAGCCCGCCTGTAATAAGGGGTGGAAACTCCCAGGTCAGGAAAAGTACCTTCAATGGATTGTTGCCCTTCATATAGTATGTAAAATCCACACAATAAATCTACTGTTTTACTGAAAAGTAGGCATGAAAACAAATATATACTGTTATAATCTTAGAGAAAGGGCTTATCACAGATAGAAATCCTTATCTTACACATAGTGAAATATATATCAGAGCTGGATCTCAACAGTGACAGGATTATCACCCTTTATTTCGCTGAAGAGCGCGGTACGCCGTTTTATTCAAGACCGCTGCAGTATTGAGGCACGTTCCCTGAGCTTCCTTACCATTCTCGCCCTCGTACCTCTTTCAGTCATTGTCCTCTTTCAACTTAAAAACCTCTTCTTCTACCCCCTCTTACAAGAGAGCTTCATGAGTATTCTCTCCGATTATTTTCTTCCGGAGAGGGCCAGTGAGATCTCGACATATTTTGATTCTATGCTTGAAAAAACCAGATCCCTTGGTGTGATCGGAGTACTGGCCTCCCTGCTCATCGTCCTGGGTCTGCTGAGCTCGCTCAGCAGAACGGTCAACAGGATATGGCGAAAGGACAGGCGGTCCAATCTCCTCCGCTATTCAATCAAGCTTGTAGTCATGCTCCTCACCATACCCGCACTTGTCATTTTCACCTCCCTGCTCCTCTATTCAAACGAGCTGATCAGCATCCATTTACCCGGATATCTACAATTCATTCAGCGCATCAGGCTGTTCCAGTTCGTATCACTTGTGCTTCACTGGCTTCTCACCGCACTCCTCCTGGGTCTTTTGCCCCACGAACAGGTCCGTGTCTCATACACCTTCATTGCGGCTGTATTTGCCGGAAGCTGCTGGTATCTGCTGCGGCTGGGGCTCAATGTGTATGTTCGGTGGTTTCCACAACTGCCTCTTCTGTACGGCTCACTCACCTTTATTCCTGTTTTTCTGCTGTGGGTCTTTCTTTCCTGGCTGGTTATTCTCTTCGGTGTGGAATTGAACTACACCCTCCACTACGATGATACTGGAAAATTATGGGGACATGTCCCCATAATTAAGTGAGCCGTCACCTTACTTGGTGCTGATGAGGTAGCTGATCTTCCCCCGGGCGTAGCGGTCGTCCTGGATGGGGTTGAAACGCAGCTTGCGGACCGATTCCAGAACCGCTGCGTCAACATCAGGGTAGCCTGAAGAGCGGTTGACCACAAGGGAAATGGTGTGGCCTTCCGGGGTGACCGAGAATGAGACCTCAATCTTGAGGTCGAGCCCCTCATGCTTCACCCATTCGGGTATCTTAGGGAGCCCTCCCGGCGAGAGGAGTGTTCTTCCCTGCGACCCCTTGTCCCAGGTTATGCTCGGGACACCTTCATCAGGCGAGGTGTCACGCTGCCCGCCTGTTCTACTGTCAGCGACACTCCCGCCTGTGTCACCCTCACCGCCCTCTACTATGGCCCTGTCAAGGCTCTCCATTTTGAAGGCAAGCTTCTCATCCTCG
>JAGLSF010000285.1 GCA_023136305.1 Spirochaetota bacterium | reverse complement strand
TAATCAATTGAAAGGTGTAAATTTTTTTATGGCCGGATTATTATATGGCGCAGGTTATGAAATTTATTCGCAAAAAACTGTGAATGCTTCTGAAAAATGACACCCCCCCAGAAAGCAGAACAGGTAGGGAAAGGAGAAGTACAATGTATATACAAATCAATCTCTTTTTCATGGTATCCCTCCTTGAGTAATTGATGACAACTTTAATCTTCAATGACAACGGCACGCGCCGGGCATCCCAATGCCACTTTCAGCACATGTATGGGCATGACCGTAAGCTTCACGTTGAACTTCCGTATCTTTTCGAGATTGACACATGCGGTCACGCTCAGGATGTTCTCATTGAAGTAGTGTTCGAAGATATTCTCAGGATTGACGTCGCTCTCCGCGGCAGGTGTATCAAAAACCACGATGAAGGGCTTTTTGTCAATCAGATAATCCATTGCTTCCTTGCTCAGGTAGGGGCATTTCTGCAGATAGTCCTTGCTCATCCAGTTCTCTCCATACCCGGTGCTCAGGATAATTCCCGATCCCGGAGGTATGGGCCCACGCTCTGCCTTCTCCATGTCCTTGCGTAATATACATGGCCTTCCATCGACAACCTGCAATCCTCTATAGGGCATCTGCAGCACAGAGGAATCAATCATGAAGAGCTTTTCTAGGGAAACATCGCTTATCTCATAGCCCTGTACGTCTCCGGGAACTTCGAAATAGGTTCCCGTGAACGCGGTCATGTTATCGAGTGAATCGATTTCATATTCCACACCGCCATAGCTCATCTTGACCTTCCCCAGTCGAAAAGGTTTGATCTCTCCCCCGTAATCCCACATCCCCTCGCAGATTGGTCCAGTGATGTCAATCATTCCCATAGTTCCTCCCTCTACGTGTGAAGACGATACGCCATCGAATGGTGATAAAACCACAGGATCCGAATGAACAGGTGAAACATGTTAGTGTATCATATAATTGTGGTTTTTTACAATGGTAAAACAACTTGACCTATTGGGTCATGCAACCTACAATACCGATAATCGCTGCCCTCTGTGAGGTATATCCATGAGCGACCCCTTCAAACAGATATACGATGCTGTGCTTGCCTATGATGGGGATCTGGTAAAAAAACTGGTTTCCCTGGCGCTGCAGGAAGGGGCTGATCCCATCGAGATCATGCATGGGGGCCTGTCTGCCGCCATTCTTGAAGTTGGCAACAGATTCGGCCGCGAGGAGATCTTTCTCATGGAGCTTATGATCTCCGCTGAAGCCTGCATGACCGGTATGGATATGGTGAAGGCGAAACTGCTGGAAAGCAAGATCGATTTGGGGAAACCAAAGGGAGTAGTGGTAATCGGGACGGTGGAGGGTGATATTCACAATATTGGAAAGGACATCGTGAAAACGCTCCTCGAAACCGCAGGATTCGAGGTTCACGACATCGGTGTTGATCAGCAGGCGGAGAGCTTTGTGAAAAAGGTGCTCGAGGTCGATGCAAAATTTATCGCTTCGTCGGCACTGTTGACCACCACCTGTGTCAACCAGAGGGCAATCGAAGAGAAGCTGAAAGAGGCGGGAATACGAGAGCGAGTGAAGACGATTATCGGCGGCGCTGCAACGAGCGCCGAATGGAAAGAGAAGATCGGCGCCGACTACTACGCCTCCACGGCGTCCGTAGGGATTCAGATTATCAAAGGGTACTTTGAAGGAGCATGATATGCAGGTGAAACTCGAAGTGCTGAACAGAGATGAGCTTGACACCATATATCAGACTGCACTCGATATTCTTGCAAGTATAGGCGTGAGCATCGAAGACGAAGAGCTGATCACGCTCTTGAAGAGGAACGGCTGTAAAACTGCCGATCCCAACATTGTATATATACCTGAAAAGCTGATCCAGAAATGCCTGCAGTCCACACCCAACAGAAACGGTGAAACACGCCTGTGCGGCCGGGACCCGTCAAAGGATATGATCATTGTAAGGGATCAGAAAACACCCTATGTGATATCCCACGTACTGATGAACTACTACGACGCAGTCACCGAAACCTACCGCGGACTGACCAGGGATGACATCAGACAGTTCGTGACGATCTCCGACTTTCTCCAGAGCATCAACGGCATCTGGATGTGCACACTCATGCCCGAGTTCGAGAAGATGTACACCTACTGGGAATATGAACTTGCAATCCGCAGCAGCACGAAACCGGTGTGTGTCTCGAGCTTCGAACCTGGTGCAATTCCACCCACCTATGAGCTTGCAGCAGCGCTGGCAGGTGGAGAGAAGGAATTACGGAAGAGGCCACTTAGCGTTGCGTTCTGCGAAATTTCTCCGCTCACATGGAACAGATACGGCTGTGACATGCTGAAAGCAACCTCACGGTGGGGCATACAACCGGTCATCACGGTGGAAACCCCCATGGGTGATACGGGTCCCGCCACATTTGCCGGAAACATAGCACAGAAGATTGCCGAGCTGCTCAGTGGGCTGGTCATCGTGCAGCTGTTGCAGGAGGGTTTGCCGGTGTTCTTTGTGGTGCCCCTGGAGGTGTTCGACATGAGAACCGCCCAGATCTGTCTCGCCAGTCGGGGTGACTATGTCTGGGCATGCGCCGTAGGGCAGCTCGAGGACTATCTGGGCATACCGATCATCTCGCCCATTTCACCGGACTCGAAAGTGCTTGATATGCAGGAAGCCTATGAGCTGAGCTTTTCCCTGCTTCCCCGCCTGCTTGGCGGAAACAGAGCAACAGTCATACACGGTCTTGATCAAACCCATGCGATAAATAATGAGCTCCTGCTGCTTATGGACGAGATGATGATCTCAGCAAGGCGTATCGTCGAAGGGATTACGGTCGATGAGGAGACCCTGGCGCTGGACGTTCTTGCCGAAGTAGCCGGTAAGATAGAGAACAACAGGCGTTCCGGCCATTTCCTGAACCAGAAGCATACGCTGAAGTGGTACGTGAGGGAGCACGCACCGAGGCGTGACGGCATAATCGACAAGTACAGTCGTGAAAAATGGATAGAGAATGGCTCGAAATCCTTCGTGGATCGTGCCCACGAAAAGGTCGAGGAGATCCTGCGGGACTATACACCCGAACCGCTCTCGG
>JAGLSF010000284.1 GCA_023136305.1 Spirochaetota bacterium | reverse complement strand
ATGAGATCATAACCACCCATGTAGGCATCCACCGATTTGTAGGCCGCGCGTTCCGCCGCCATTGAGGGCGCCATGGCCGTCACCTTTTCCTTGCGGTCCTCATATGACTTCCTCTTTGCTGCGGAACCGTAGGGGACAACGGTCTCCTCCAGCATCATATTCAGACGGGAGAGCCCCTCGTCATAGGGCGTCTCGATAAAGCTCATGCCTCCCTCCTGAGCGATTGCCGCATACTCTCCCTCACCGAGCCGGGCAATGCTTTCCCAATATTCAGTGGTTTCAAAGTAATCGCCGCACTGAATGGTGTTGATAATGATATCCTGCCTGACCGCCTTCTGACAGATGTCACGGTAGTGAAACCCGTCATCGTAATCCATGTGCGGCGGGCAGTCCCCCACGAGAAAGATGAGCTTCAGGGTCTCGTGGTCCTCGCTCCATGAAATCGTGTGCACCGCATCGTACAGTGCCCTGTTCACATGTTCCGGCGTGTCGCCGCCGCCGTCAGCCCCAAAGGACATGAGGTTCTCGTACACCCTGTCCAGGTCGTCATCCAGGGGGTGTACCCGCGTGACATACTGGTCGCCGTAGTCCCGATACCCCACAAGCCCGATGTACAGATCAGGCGTTGGTTCTCCCCCCACAATTTGATTTGATATGCTCCAGATCTTCTGTTTCGCACCTTCGATGAATCCTCCCATGGATCCGGTGGTGTCGAGACAGAACACAACCTCTACACGAGGTGTTGGTGAAGCGTGTACAGCCAGTCCCGGCACAATCGAACCCACACACAGCATCAGAAACAGCATTCCAGCAATTCCATAAAATCTCTTTCCCATTGTCTTCCTCCTGAATTGACTTTTCATTCACTCACTCGATAGCATTTTGACTCGAACACAACAATCACATTCCCAGAAAGAGCAAAGTATCTGCCAAGGCCGGGATGCTCTGCCAGCAGTTTGAAATAGGCCCTGCTCAGATAGGCAACTTCCCTGGACTTCATACCTGGACTGTACTCCGAATCGATCCAGAAACCATCCCTGAGGTAGAAGGTCTTGTGTCCCACATGTTTTATGGTTCGAAGCTCCGGCCCGTCTGCAACAGATTTCGCCTTCAAATCATCTATGTCCCGGGAGCTTTGGACGGCATCCTCACCCTTCACACTCTCCATGGCCCGTTTAAAGCCCATGCCACCTGAGCGAAGCTCCGCCGAGGGCTCGACACCCCACTCTTCATAGTCCGCGTCCTTTTCGAGTACCAGGTAGGATGTGTAGGGTGTCATGATGCCGTACTCCTTACTCAGGCTGATGATTTCATCCACAAGCTCGTCCTTCTCCCCCTTCAGCCGTATTTCACTCATCAGGTAACCGATCTTGCGCGTCGCCCAGAGGCGCGGAATGAACTCATGCTCCTGATTCTCTTCTGAAAAATAGACCTCATAGTCAAATCCGACACTCCGCCCGTTCACCGTCCCCGTCAGACGGACAATAGAGCCTCCCCTTCCCTGATAGCGGCCCAGAATGACGAGCTGCGTCCCTCTGAATATATCCGGCAGGGAAGCCGGATAGAGTTCTGAAACATCGATCCTACCGCAATCCACCGCTGTGTCTGACAGAATTGGTTCACTGACCTTTCGAAAGAATGCGGAGACCTGCACCTCGATGTTTTGACCCGGGGTCACATACTCCGAGACACCGCGATGCTCCTCGGCGAGACTGTCTAGGAGATGGGTGTTCACATCGTATCCCACACCAAAACCGAATATGCGCGCACTCTCCTCATTGGCCCGTGAGAGGTTTCCAAGGATCTCATGCAGGTCCGTCACGCCGACCGTGGGTTCACCGTCGGTGAGAAAAACGATCATGCGCGGCCTGCCGGAGCCGTTGAACATATGAAGCGACGTGAGAAGAGCATCGTTTATATTCGTACCGCCGCGCGCCCTCATACGGTCGATAAAGCTATGAGCAGCGCTTATATTTTTCTTGTTCGCCGGCACCATTTCCCTTCGAAAGAGGGTCTCCTGTGTCGCGAATTGCACGATGCCGAAACGATCGTCCCCGTCGAGGCTGTTCATGCAGAAACGCAATGCCTGTCGGGCCTGTTCCATCTTCTCGCCGCTCATGCTCCCCGATGTATCGAAAACGAAGAGTACATCCTTGCTCTGTCTGCTGCCTGCGAGGTCACCGGGCGAGAGCATCAGCATGAAGTACCCCTCCTCGCCGGACTCCCTGAAGGTGAGGAGGTTCATACCGAGGTCCTCTTCAGAAACTGTGTAGTAGAGGAGAAAATCTCGATCTGGAAGCAGGTTTTTCGCCTCATAGCCCAGCGATGCGCCGTGGGGGCGCATGATGACATCAACATCGTGACTGGGCGAGTAGATGCTTTTGACAGGCACACTGGAGTATATGTCCGCCGATATGGTGACTTCATCGAGCGGTGTGGGAGAAAACCGCTCTGTGTCCAGCGGATAACGGTAAGTATACATCCCGGCATCATAGGCAAGCGTCTCCGAGTACTCGAGCTCAACACGCGTCTGACCATTTGCCGGAACGGGAAAGACACTGGCCCTGAACATGTTCCTACCCACATACTCGAGAAGTCCCGGGTCCCTCATTTCCCGTACAATCTGCTCATAGATCTGCCGTGCGCGATCACGGTCGAGGATTTCACCGCCCATCCTTTCACCGTTCACGTACAGTGCAAATTCGCCTATGGCCGCATCCTCGGGGATCGGAAAGATGTAGCTTGCCTCGAGGTCTGTATCGAAATCGTTTCGAAACATCTGGTCGATTTTCGTCACTGCCGTGCCGTCGTGTATATCCACACTGACCCGATGATAGGTAACCGCAAGGGGTGTGGGAATCCGCCCTTCGGGCGGCCTGACAAGCATCACACCGTCGGCTTTCAGGTACTGCACCCCCGTAAAGATGAGAAACACTGCTACAGCAATTTTCAGCATTGTCTTTCGGACCATGTCCCTGTCCTCCTTGTCCGCTGTCAATCAGTTTCTTAGACCGGAGGAGTGTGGTGTTGGTTCCCATATTTTTTCACGCAGGAGATTGAATACCTGAAGCGTATATATATCGAGATGCGGACTTGTTCACTGACAGTC
>JAGLSF010000283.1 GCA_023136305.1 Spirochaetota bacterium | reverse complement strand
CAGCCAGATAGTGGTCCCCACTCTGCATGTAGCACTGCAGAAGCCGATGGTCATTCCCCATCTTTTTATACAGGGATGCGGCGTGTTCATAATCCCCATCCTTGAAATACAGGTTCGCGGCTTTGTCAAATTCCTTCACTTTTTTATGGCAGCCGGCTGCAGCTATGAGATCGCCCGCCTTCTTAAAATAGTCTGCAGCTTCCCTGTACTGCCTTTTTTCGTAGTGGTAATCGGCGAGTTTTTGGAAATTATCCGCCCTCTTCCAGTTTTGAACCGCATTTTCATCATGGTTCAACGCTATCCACTCATCGGCAGCCCTGTTGTAGTCACCATTCTCCTCGTAGAGCCTGATGGCGCACAACCTGGCTCGCTCCCTATCGCGTACTGCTTCCCAAAGCGCTGCCGCCTTTCGGAAGTCGCCGCTGAGCTCATAGTTCTCGGCAGCTTCATGAATATAGCCGTGGTTCTCAAACAGCACAGCCGCTTCCCTGGGCCGCTTCGTGCCGGCTAAACTGAAGGCTTCCGCAATCTCCTTCTTGGTGATGTTTCCCGCGTTCTTGTAGCACTCCACTGCAGCCGAATAGAACTCCCGTTCAAAAAAATAATCCCCCTGCTCTTCCCATTCCGAAGGGGATGAGATGTGCTGCCAGGCCCCTGTGAGGGCATCACGCTCGCTGGTTCGGTACACCAAATCCTGAAGTTGTGTGGTCTCCCATATATCGGCAGGGGCGCTGCCATCATAGATAATGAGAGTATTCCTTGCCCGTGTCACCGCCACGTAGAGGAGGTTGAGCTCATGCTTGATATGGGGATACTGTCGCTCATCGAAGTGGTGGTTATATTTGATCTTTCTCCAGATCTCCTTTGATTTTTTATCTTGACAGAATTTCCAGAGCATAACGGTATCGAACTCGAGACCCTTTGCCTCATGAACGGTGAACACCATCTCGGTTCCCAGGGCTTTCTTCAGCTTCGACTGTTCGGCGTTTGAACGGGCCAGGACAATCTGTCCTGCACCGGTGATCATGATCTGCCCTTTCATCTCACTCTCTGGAATACCGTGGATAAGAAAGGGCGGTTTTCCATTAAATTTCCACTCCTCCCGGGCCTCATCGCCCGAGAGGCCCACGAGCTCCCGCTTGAGATCAAGAAGCCTGTTGGCCAGCCGAACAATGTTTCCCACGCACCGGAAGTTCAGATTGAGATTAACCACTTCCGGAACCTGAACGCCCCTCTCATAGAACTTGTTTCGCACCTCCTCCCATCGAAAGCCGCTTGGATTGATTACCTGCTTCATGTCACCTGCAAGGAAAATAAAACGGTGAGAGCGTGCAAACCTGAAAATGAGGGAGAGCTGCACATCTGCAAAATCCTGCACCTCATCACACACAACAAGGTCATAGGTATAGTCTGAAGAGGAACCGATGAGCTGCAGCGCCCTCTTGCTCAGGTCTATTTCATCCCACAATCCCCTCTCATCAAGGGTATTCTGATAGTATTCGGCTATCTTGTAGATCTCCTCTCGATCATAGAGAAAATGCGGGGCACGCTTTTTCCCGAGGAGGATATACTCTCTGATGGTCAAGAGCTGGGCGGTAAAACTCTGCATCTTCCTTTCAATGATTTTCAATATTTCCTGCAAAATACTCTGAGTTTCACCACTGGATGCGCTCTCGCTCTGTTCAAGATTGAGAATAAACGCATCGTAATTCGCATAAGTGGTTTTTTTTTCGATAAAACGCTCGATTTTTTCAACCAATTCAAAGTTTTTCAGCCCCAACAGATAGTCCTGAAGCTCAAATATATTTCTTTTTGCGAGGCCCTCCTCATGGATGGAAGAGAGAAGCCTCTTAAAGCGCATCACACTGATGGGTGGTTTTGCCCCCTTAATGATCGATCGAATCTCCTCCCATACAAGCTCTGTGTCATATTTTTTATACAGGCCGTGGCAGCGGTAAATTTCATCGAACTCCTTGAGACCGACTTCCTTCTCCTCGTCGATCCGACTACCATGCGCCCTGAGAATATCATATAAGAGATCCCTGAACACATAAAAATCAGGCTGTCTACTCTCTTCGTACTCGGTTCCCTGTATCAGGCCGCTGTAGATCTGCTCGGAAAACTGTTTTAAATAGGGGCTGTAGGTGATGAAGAGCCGTTTTTTATCCTGAAAGTCTCTTCGCAGGAGGTAGTACACGGAGATGGTCGTTTTCCCGCTTCCGGCTGTACCGGAGAGCAATACAGGAGGAGCAGTGGCGAGCACCTTCTTTTGCTTCGAGGTGAGGAAGAGGAAAATTTCAAAATTATCCGGTTTTACGTTTCGTAAAACCCTTTCCCACTCATCATGGTTGAGAACGAGCCATTTCTGAGGGCCGTAGTCCTCCGGAGAGGTCTGCTCGATATCCTCCTGACTGTAATAATCGTCGGAGAGGTCATCGAAGCTGAGCTCATGGTATTCCTCCACGCCTGCAGGCTCAAAGTTCAAAAAGGGAACGTTGCTGGGTACAATAGCGCTGGCGGCTTTGGTGATATCGTCATGTTTGACAATTCCCCATACGTAAAGAGCGCTGTGCTGCCCGTGTTTTCCGAGCGTAAGGAGGATTCTCTCTCCCCTTGATAACCGCGCTTCAAAGACAACCTTCCGTGAGAGACCTTGAAGCTTTTTAACGCGAACCCCCGCATCCCAGAGTCCATTTTCTAAAAATTCGAACTTTTCCTTCAGCCGCCTCTTTTCTTGGCTGCTCGCTGTAACGAAGTGTTGCTTCAAAGCATCATTGAGCAGGAGGATATACTTTGTATTGTTCACAGGAGGCCCTTATGGATGGATAAATATATTCTGTCCGAAGGAAAATTGCAAGCATTACAAAGTCACAGCAGCAGGTACTCTACCGATCATGGCACCACACTTTTTCAATCTCGCTACCCGCGTTCCTTTACTGCCTCACCGCCGAAGGTATCCTCACCCCTACAGCGCGGAGTATGTCCACGCAGTTTCCACGTAATTCCGTACGTAAAAAGAAACTTTGGGTGCCAAAATCAACCTCTGCCGCACGGATCGTTAAGATGGTGCGGAAACATAAAAAACCGGCCGTTGTTTCGGTGAATGTCGTTTCG
>JAGLSF010000282.1 GCA_023136305.1 Spirochaetota bacterium | reverse complement strand
ATGCAGTGGTTTAATAGAAAGATATCAAAAGGGCGAGCCACAAATAAGAACACTGAATACTTATAATAATTCGCCGATTTTCATTGGAATGTAAGATTTGCCCTTTGCCTGAAAAGGGTAAATACGGTACAATGGTTTTCCTGTCCCTTTAAAAGGACCCGGAACCTATGATGAGAAAAAAAGCAGCTGACTCGAAGGTTCATTACGCGTGGATTGTGCTGGCAGTGAGCGTGGGGGTAGTCTTTGTTTCCCACGGCCTTGCCCGTTTTGGATACAGCCTCCTCCTTCCCTCAATGCAGGCGGCACTTGATCTCACCAATACGGAGACCGGGGGGCTCGCAACGGCAAACATGGTGGGGTATCTGCTCTTCTCCCTGATTGGCGGTGCCCTCGCCTCCCGCTTTGGGGCAAGGCTCGTGATCTGTATGGGTATGGTGGCTTCCATAATCGGTATGACACTGACAGGTACGGTGACAATTCTGTGGCCGGCTACGCTGTATCGGAGTCTGGCGGGACTGGGAAGCGGGTTGAGCAATGTACCTGTGATGGGACTGGTTTCTGTCTGGTTTGGATTCAAGATGCGTGGGCTTGCAACAGGGATTGCAGTTTCCGGTTCAAGTCTCGCATTCATCATACTCGGTATACTGGTCCCGCGGGTTCTCTCCGCCTACCCGCTGAGCGGCTGGAGATACACCTGGTTTCTTTACGGCAGCGTGGCTGTGCTGCTTACGATCCTGGTGGCCCTGTTTCTCAGAGATGCACCTGAGCATTGCGGACTCAAGCCGGTTGGTGGAAGCGGGCACGAGAATTTTGGGACGGAGAAGGTGGACACGAAGCTCAACTGGGGCAGGATCTACAAAACACCCAGTGTCTGGTTTCTGGGTATACTCTATACAGCTTTCGGATTCTCCTACATCATCTATGTCACCTTCTTTGCCCGTTTTCTGACCGGGGAGATGGGCTACACGAAGGTTGCTGCGGGAAACCTGTTCATGGTCATCGGATGGTGCAGTCTGGGGAGCGGCCTGCTCTGGAGCGGTCTCTCCGATCGTATCGGACGGCTTCCCGTACTGGTCATTGTGTACCTGATACAGACGGTTTCATACGGCCTCTTTGCCTTTTCATACAGCACATACATTATGCTCCTCTCTGCCGTGCTCTTCGGACTGACAGCATGGAGCATTCCCGCAATCATTGCTGCGTACTGCGGTGACTTTGTGGGCAGGAGGCTTGCACCTGCAGCACTGGGGTTCGTTACGCTTTTTTTCGGGATCGGTCAGGCCCTGGGGCCAACGGTGGCCGGAATGATTGCAGACAGCAGTGGATCGTTCAGAGGGGCCTATCTGCTTGCGGCCTGTATGGCCTTCGCCGGAGCTGTCGGTTCTCTTCTCCTGTGGCGGTTGTATCCGGGAAGAGGTGCACAGGCAGACGATGTATAACCTTTTCACGCTTGGAGGTACATGAAGTGGTTGTTGTTACTGGAGCGAGCGGTCATGTGGGTGCAAACCTGGTGCGGATGCTGCAGGAAAAGGACCGGTCTGTCAGAGCGCTTATGCACAGAGACGGGAGGGCCTTCGAGGGTCTCGACATCGAGACAGTATCAGGAGACATACTCGATTCCCGGTCTTTGGTGAGTGCGTTCAAGGGGGCGGACTACGTTTACCAGCTGGCTGCGCACATTTCGATATCGAAGCGGGATGCTGCAGAGGCTGCCCTCATCAATGTGCAGGGAACACGCAACGTTGTCGACGCATGCATGGAGGCCGGCGTGCGCCGGTTGGTGCACTTCAGCTCGATACACGCTCTATCAAGTGAGCCGAGGGATGAAGTGATCGATGAGAGCAGACCCCTCGCGGGACCGTCCGCGCCGGTCTACGACCGTTCAAAGGTTGATGCGGAGCGGATCGTACTGGAGGCTGTTGAGAAGGGGCTCGATTCAATCATTGTCAATCCCACCGCTATACTCGGCCCCTGCGACTTCAAACCCTCATACATGGGGAGGTTTCTCCTGGCACTGTATCATCGTGATTTCAAGTCCCTGGTGAGGGGAGGATTCGACTGGGTTGACGTGCGCGACGTGGTGCAGGGTGCCCTTGCCGCCGAACAGCGGGGTAGGAGGGGAGAACGGTATCTCCTTTCAGGAACCTGGCTCTCTGTGCCAGACCTGGCCGCTCTGGTGGAAGATGTCACTGGCAGAAGGGCGCCGCGTTTCACCGCGTCCATGTGGCTCGCGTATATTGGGTTGCCTTTTATTAATGTTTTTTCTCTAATGAAAAAGAAGGAACCTCTCTACACGAAGGAATCGCTTCACACGCTGCAAAACCACCGTTTCATCAGCCATAAGAAGGCAACACGCGAGCTAGAGTACAAGCCCCGCCCGTTATTGGAGACATTGAGGGACGCCTTTGAATGGTTCAGTACGCAGGGATATCTGAAGGGGTGAAAGAACAGATATCAGCTGTTTGGCAGAATGTCTGTGTAATCGAAACTCCCCGGGTTTGTTGTCTGCAGGGAATCGACATTTGTCCCCTGATCATCAATGCCATCGAATCTGATTTTGTAATAACCTTTTGTGGGAAGCGTATTCTCCAGCACTATAGCATCGTAATTGACGCTTCCCGTCCAGGTCTGTGAACCCCCAAGTGTGAAATCGACGGTACCAGACATATTTCCATCACCGCTCATACCTGACTGTGAGCGCTGCAGCCCGTGTATGGTCAGGCCTTGATAGTCGCTGTAGCCCTTATAGTTGAAGTCACTCGTGTTCGAAAAAGTTCCCTCAGACGTGAGCTCAAAGGTGCCAACCCGAATTCCCTTGAAGGCCACTGTCCTTCCCAGGTACTGTATCATGCCCATGCCGCCAAACCCCTCTATCTTGGTCTGCGATGTGATGATGGTGAGTTCATACATCTGCATGAACTGCTTAGCCCTCACATCTATTGCCTTACCCATGATGTTATCATAGAGTGTGACAACGCTTGTATAATCGTTACCGTCATAGGTCATTGTTCCAGCTACAGAATCATCGAAAATGTGGGCCGCTGTTACATAACTGAGAATAGTAGCGTCAACGATCTTGTCGAAGTCAGAGGGATCGTCACTCTGTTTTGCATTCCCGAGACCAGCAGCATA
>JAGLSF010000281.1 GCA_023136305.1 Spirochaetota bacterium | reverse complement strand
CAATCTGGATGTGATCAAGAATGCAGACCACATCATAGACCTTGGGCCCGAAGGGGGAGACGAGGGGGGCGAGGTCATTGTGACGGGAACTCCCGAAGAGGTGGCGAAACACAGACGGAGCCACACCGGTGCATATCTTCAGAAAATCCTGTCTCTGCACCCGTAGGGTCCATCCTGAGCATCAGGTATGCGTCTGCTTCAGTGCGGTATGGGCTGACCCCTTGCCCACAAGAGGAAAGGTGAGTGTGATGCGCTGACCCTTTTGCCTTCTCTGCACCGTGATGTTTCCGCTGAATGAGTCGAGCATGGCGCGTGGAACGAGGCCTGCCGGCTGCTGGGGTTTGAGGTCGTCCTTCAGCGTCGCAGTGACAGAGACGACAATGGTGTTGTGTGCAATGTTCGGCTCTATACGCAGCGTTCGATACTGATCATTGAGCAGCTTCATGCATAGATTGACCACTGTATAGAAGAGCGGGTTTGAGAGCACCGATAAATGCTCCAGCTCTTTGTGTTCTGCGAGGACAATGCTGGTGTGCTGTTCCTTGGCAATAGGTCTGAGGAAGGAAAGGGCCCTCTGAAGAACGATGTGCACTCGCTCCGGTCCGGTCCGGTCGTAGTCTATGCGATAGAGGTGGAGGAGTTGCTTCACAATGGTGCCTATGCGCTCCACCCCCTTTTCCATGAGCGTCAGCTCCTTTGCACAGGAAGCCGCAATATCAGCTGAGGACAGTTTGAATTTCAGGGCATCGATGAGGAGATAGAGACTCTGCAGCGGGTTGTTTATCTCATGGGCGATGCTTGCTGCAAGCTTGCCTGCATGGGCAATGCCTTCAGTTGCGAGCTGATCACTGAAACTGACACGCTCGTCGATGCGCATCTTCCGCACAGCGGCAGCATTGTTTACTATGTTCATAAGTTCGTCCGGCTGAAAATCCCCCTTTCGGAGATAGTAAAAGATGTTTTCCTCCGTTGCCTGAACAGGTGTCCAATCATCCTCGAAACCGGTGATAACGATGTTAACGATATCCGGGTCGATCTCCCTCCGCACCCACTGAACGAGATCCTTGCCGGAAATGCCCGGCAGCCTGAGATCATAGAGCACGATGTCGTAGCTGTTGTGAAGAAGGAGGGCCCGCGCCTCCTCCGCACTTCGTGCCGTGTCGCAGTGATATGTCTTCTGTAGAATTTTCAGGAGAAACTTACGGTAGAGATCTTCATCCTCGATAATGAGTATGTTGAACATGCTATCCTTTCCTTTCCGGAAAGATGATTTCTATAATGGTACCCCCGCCGCTGCGTGGAAGTGCCTTTATGGAGCCGCCGTGCAGGGTCACCATCTTTCTCGTAATGCTCAGGCCGATCCCCGTTCCATTGGCCCTGCCCGTTGTGGTGAAGAATGGCTCGAATATCTGATCCAGTTTGTCCCTCTCCACACCCACGCCGTTATCCATGAAGTGGATAAGGGTTTTTCCCTTCTCCTTCTTACACTGGGCTTCAATCGTTCCCTTGTCTTTCACCGCATTGATGGCGTTGTTGAACAGGTTGATGAAGATCTGGGTAATCATGTTACGATCGGCAAAGAGTGAGCATGGGCCCACTTTGTTCGTAAAGGTGATTTTCTTGCCCTTTATCTTGTGTTCAACGAAGGTGTATACCTCATCGATGACTGATGCAAGCTCAACCGTTTCAAACTGTCCGGGCTCCTTCTTCGAGAACTCCATGATACTGTCTATGATGGAAAACGCCTTCTCCATGCTCTGGGAAATGAGACGCAGGTTCTCCTCGGTATCCATGTCCCTGACCTGTTTGCCCTCGGTTTTACGGGTGATCTTGACCGTGCCCGCCTGCACATCGGACAGAATGAGCTCGGGTATTCCCTTGGCCGCGGCGAGGGGGCTTCTGAGATTGTGGGCAATTCCTGCAGCCAGTTCTCCAAGAGTCGCCATCTTCTCTTTCTGTATCAGTATCTTCTCCTCCTCCATCCGCTCAGACACATCATTGATGAGCAGGAGAATCTGTTCTGTACCCTCAATGGGAATGCTCTCAATGAGTAAATGATGCTGTCTTCCCTCATGCAGTACGGTAACATCCGCCCTATGCCTCTCAGGCTCCACATCTCCCAGCTTTTTCTTGAGATCTTCCTTGGTGAACAGGGTGAGGGTAAACAGATTTTTATTTTTGAGAGATTCCCTCAGCACATGTTCCGCTTCTCGGTTGTACTGTATGATCGAACCTTTTTTTGATATGGTCAGCATGCCTATGGGGGTGATGTCGAGGATGAGGTCATTCAGATTTTTCAGACCCTGGCGTCTGCCGTATTCCTCCTTCAGCTGTTTGACCGCGATGTGCAGGTTTTCAGTTTTTACCCTGTTGGTAAAGTGAAGCCGTACATTGCTCAATCCCAGTGCCAGGTGATCGATAAAGGATACAAGTTCCTTCCTGTCAACTGCCTCTGGTTGCGCTATGGCAATGCGGCCAATCTCCTCCTCGCCGTTGGCGATTATGGGATAGAGCTCAAAGCCTTCATCCAAAGACATTTCATCGCGGCCAACGATTTTCTCCCTCTCCTCGAATTCCCCATCGTCAACACTCTCGAAATCCTCACCAAACAGACGGGGTCTGCGGGATGTGCAGAGGACCGATTTCTCCTTGTTGAGATAGAGCTCGAGCCAGGTATTGGGGAAACGGAAATAGTGCATGAGTGACCGGAGTGACAGTTTCGTTGCCGATACCAGGTTTTTCTCATGGAGACAGAAGCGTGAAATCCTGTTCAGTTCAACGCAGAGGCTGCTCTTGCGGTGTATCTCTTCGGATTTCTTCTGATTGTCGAGATACATGCTGCCAAGCTCCCTGTTCGCCGAAGCGAGAAGCTCGAAGTATCCCTTGATATCGGTTTTCGGTATGTTCAGCGCCTCTGCAAAGGTTTCCAGATACTCCCGTGAATCGGTGAGTATACGGTCCATGGACGGCTGATCGAGGCCGAGCATGGCAATCAACTGCTTGCTGACCTGATAGGGAGGCTCATCGGAATGTGTGTTGAATCCGCTTATATGGGCTATCTGATTCGCAATGGCCACTATCGAGGTCGTACTGTCTGGATTCTGAGTAAGATAGTCTATACTCCGGTGATGATTGCGTACCGGGGT
>JAGLSF010000280.1 GCA_023136305.1 Spirochaetota bacterium | reverse complement strand
GACGGCTCAATACGGGCCATGTATATCATGGGCGAAAACCCCTCGCTGAGTGACCCCAATGTCAACCGCGTGAGGAAGGACCTCGAATCCCTCGAGTTCCTCGTTGTGCAGGACATCTTCCTCTCAGAGACAGCACAGCTCGCCGATGTGGTGCTGCCTGCCGCTTCCTTTGCCGAAAAGGACGGCACCTTTACAAACACGGAGCGCAGGGTACAACTGCTCTCCCCCGTACTCCAGCCTCCGGGGGAGGCGAAACCCGACTGGGAGATCATCTGTGAGGTCTCTAGCAGGCTCGGTTACCCCATGGCCTACAGCGGGACAGCACAGATCATGGATGAGATGGCACAGGTAATGCCCATATACGGGGGGATCAGCCACAAGCGGATCAGGAATTTCGGCCTGCAGTGGCCCTGTCCTGACAAGAAGCATCCCGGCACCCCATTCCTGCACAAGGGGGTGTTCACACGCGGCAAGGGGCTCTTCAATGCAGTCGAGTACATTCCACCTGCAGAACTTCCAGACGATGACTATCCCTATGTGCTCACCACGGGAAGAATACTCTATCACTTCCACACTGGAACCATGAGCCGCAGGGTCGATGGGCTCGACGAGGTGCGTCCTGACGGGTTCGTGGAAATACACCCCGGGGATGCAAAAGATCTGGGCATCAGACACAACGATTACGCCGAGATCTCATCACGGAGGGGTACGGTCACCGCTCGCTGCGTCGTGACTGAGCGCTCACGACCGGGTGCCGTATTCATGGCCTTTCACTTCCGGGAAGCTGCGGCAAACGTGCTCACCAATGACGCGCTGGACCCTGTTGCAAAGATACCGGAGTTCAAGGTGTGCGCCGTTAAGATTAAAAAGTCTGAAAAGAAGAAGGTTTTGAAGAAGGCGTGAAGAATTACATGAGAGTAATAAAGGGCTAAGCAGCGCTTCCACTGAGCCCTTTTTCGTTACAAACACATAGGATTGGGCAGCACACACCTATACAGCCATCTCGGTACCGCCGGCCACATTGATCGCCTGGCCGGTCATGAAGCCTGCGTCATCGGATGCGAGGAAGAGCACGACGGAGGCCACGTCTTCAGGCTCCTCGAGCCTGCCCAGTGGAGTTGCTGAAATGTACTCCTCAAGCACCTTCTCCCTGCTCAGACCACGCAGTTTCGCCTCCCAGCCCACTTCACGCTCCTGCATGGCTGTACGCACAAAGCCGGGGCATACACAGTTGACCGTGATGCCGTGCTGTGCAACCTCCTGCGCCAGGGTCTTCGAAAAACCGAGAACCGCATACTTCGATGCCGCGTAGTGCGCGAGAAGCATTGCAGGCCTCTTTGCAGCAATAGACGCGACGTTGACGATTCTGCCTCCCCCGCCCTGTGACAGGAACTGCTTGACCTCCTTCTGACAGCTCAGGAACACACCCTTGGCATTGACATCCATGTTGAAGTCCCACTCCTCCTCAGTGAGATCGACAACCCAGTTCATGGTCGACACTCCCGCATTGTTCACGCAGATATCGATCCTCCCGAAGAGCTCCACAGCCATGTCAACAAAGGCCTCACACTCACTCTTCCTTGTCACATCCACCCTGCAGGCAGCTGCCTCTGCACCGCTTTTTCGGATGTCTTCGGCGGTCTCTGCAGCGGCCCGCTCATCGCTGCTGAAACCGATGAGAACACGAGCCCCCTCACTGCCGAATGCAAGAGAAACGGCCCTGCCTATTCCCTTGCCTCCACCCGTTACCACGACTGCCTTATCCTTGAAACGCATCTCAGTTCACTCCCATGGGACCCATGAAATATATACTCACTTCACTCCACACCATTTTACCGCTGCAGCAGCATAGAGCTTTGCCGCATTGATCACCTGTTCGATATCAACGCCCTCGTTTGTTCCATGGGCGAGACCTATGTCACCGGGGCCCCATACGATACAGGGCACCCCTTTCTCTGCAAGATAATTCATGTCGCCGACAAAGGGCGATGGTCCGATCACGGGCGACTCAGCCATGATCCCTTCGTAGGCAGCAATGACAGTCTTTACCCGCTCGTCATCATCAGACAGGTTGAGCGGCTGCTTGGCAGGAAAGGGGAGGCTGTACTCCGGCCGGTGGTCCTTCAGCCAGTGGTCATGATCAGCCACGTAATTGATGGTGTCGATAATCTGCCTGCTGATGTCCTCCACCCTCAACTGGGGCACAAACATGGACGCAACGGTCATGGTGCACTCCCCGGCCTGCGCAGAGAAGCTCTCGCCGCCCCGTATCATGGATACGGTCAGCGTCGTTGAACCCGGATCGAGTGTCGGATCGTAATAGTCGAGCCCCCAGGAGCGCTCGAGCTCATTGAATGCATTGATGAGCCGCACCATCTTGTCGATGGCGTTGACACCAACCTGATCCTCTCTGTGCCGCTGAGGCCAGATGGTTTTGTACCGGTTACAGATGTGCGTTGATTCACCGGTTATCTTTATATCATAGTAAATCTCGCCCTTGGACTTGTTGTATATGTTGCGCAAGCTCGTGGGCTCGGTCATGATACCGAAATCAGCGGTGTACCCCTTGTCGATGAGTGACCAGATGCCGATCTCAGCCCTCCCCGACTCCTCTCCGTCGACATAGGTGAGAAGCAGGTCCCCTTTGAGCTCGATACCCAGGTCTTTCAGGGTTTTCGCCGCATAGAGCATTGCCGTCCCACCGCTCTTCATATCAGTGGCTCCCCGTCCCCAGACCATGCCGTCCTTAACCCCTCCATCAAAGGGACTGAGCTCCGTCCAGCTCCGCTCCTGCTCATCGCTCACCATGACAACATCAGAATGGGCGTTGAAGAGGAGTGAGCGCCCGCCTCCGCTGCCCTTCTTGAGGCCCACCACATTGGGTCTTCCCTTTTCAATCTCGTAGTATTCAACCTTGTCGAGGGTGTTCAGCTTCTTCAGTTCCGATTCGACCCAGCGCTGGCATTCAGCAATTTCCGAGGTTTCCCCCTCGCCGAGCATCTCGACGTTGATGGAACGGAAATTGATGAAGCGTTTCAGTGTTTCGAGAATGCTGTCCCTCTGTGACTCGATAAGCTCGGCAATATCCCCCAATAACTTGTCATCGCCCATGGGTATCTCCTTTCTATTTTTTCCCCCAATTCCATGGTTA
>JAGLSF010000028.1 GCA_023136305.1 Spirochaetota bacterium | reverse complement strand
AGAGTTTCCGTGATGTCGTAGTTGTTCGAGAGTGCTCCCATGGCAATGCCGTCTGAGACGATGACGCCCTGAAAGCCGTACTGTTCCCTCAGAATTCCGTGCAGGATCTGCGACGAGAGCGTTGCAGGATATTCAGAATCGAGCTGACTGTAGAGTACGTGTGAGGTCATGACCGCTTCGGCACCGTTCTCAATGGCCATTTTGAAGGGCTTCATGTCCCATTCGTACAGCTCGCTTGCATCGAGATCGACGACGGGAAGGTCGATGTGAGAATCCACGTTTGTGTACCCGTGACCGGGGAAATGTTTTATCACCGGAATGACGCCTGCCCGTTCTGCGCCCCGTATGTAGGAGATGCCGTAGCGACCGATTGCCTCCGGGTCACCGCCCATGGACCGGTCCCCAATAACTGTTTTGTCAGGAATACCGTACACGTCGAGTACGGGCGCGAAGTTCATGTTGCAGCCCAGGTCCAATATTTCCCGATTGATGATGTAGGCTGCCGATTCAATGAACAGCGGATCGTCGTACTGTGCCCAGTAGTAGGGTGGGGGAAAATGGGACAGCTCGCTGAAGTCAAAGGTGTTGACCCGACCTCCTTCCTGATCCACACAGATGAAGAGCCGTAAAGCCGGGTCGTTCTTGTGTGCGGTTTGCTGTATGGATGTGGTCAACTTTTTCACTTGGGCGGGGTCTTCCACATTCCAGGGGTACAGTATGACACCTGCGATGTACTCGTCCCGTATCAGCTTGACTGTTTGTTTCGTGAGCTTTGTCCCCTTGATGTGGGCGATGAACCGCTGCCCGATCTTCTGCTCGATCGTGAGAGTCCTCATGTAGTATTCGATAACCCACTCAGTCGCTTCGGATTCCATCTCCACTTCCTGAAGTTCCACTTCGACGTACTCGGTCTCATCTGCGGGAGCCTCTTCAACCACCGGCTTTTCAGGCTCGTCCATGCGTAAGGGCTCCTCAGCAGGTTCACCATCCGGGAACTTCATGGTAATCTCTTCGTTGTACGGCTGCTTGTGTGTTTCAGAACCGGTTTTCGACAGCTGTGGTACGACCGTGTCGCGGGTCGTTCTGCAGGCAGGGAGGAAAAGAAGGATAAGTATGAGGACCTTGATCCACCGCATGATATGCCCCTTCAACGTATCTCTCTTATAGAATCGGAAGGAAAAAAGCAACATGTTACAAAAATAAAACAAGATCATACGGGTCTGCTCTACCCTGTGCTTGTAAAAGGGTTTCTGAATTAAGTGATGGTCCCCTTTTCTTTAGAGGCGGGGGGCGATGGCGAAGTATGCCTTGACCGGGTGGTTGGTGTAGTTCAGGTACTGATGCCGTACACCTGCGGGTATGAACATGCGTTCTCTTTTGCCAATTTTGATGTGCGGGTAGGTCGCATCGTCCGTACGCTCTTCATCCGAAGAGGAGATGCGAACGCAGAGCTCGCCTTCAAGAACATTGATGACCTCATCCCCCTGGTGGGTTTCGAACTCTGACACAACTGCTGTGGGAACGGTGAGAATACCAAGATGCATGTAGTCGTTGCTGACCACGAAGGAAAAGAGCACATGGCGTTCTCTGCCATGCAGGAGCTGAAGCTGATCAGCGGGATGGATGATGACGAGCTGCTTCGCCTTTCTGAGATCGGGTCCGGGTGCCGGCCAGTTTCCGATGGAATCCATGCTTCTCTTCAGTTTGTGAAGGGTACAGGCAGGCACGGGTTTCCCGTAGGAGGGCTCTTCGGGTCCTTTGAGAAAGCGGGGCTGCTCAACCTGGGGAATAATGGTCCCCATGCCGTCGTCGGCCCATATCAGCGGGGCCACACAGGCAATAACAACGATCCTTCGGTCATACATGTTGAAAAGCTGATGCCTCGTACGCTGCGGTATGAGCATGGCGTCACCGGTTCCGAAGGAGAAGGTCTCCCCCGTTTCAGCGTTGAACGCGACTGCGTCACCCTCGAGAAGGTAGTAGCATTCGTCTCCGTGCAAATGATACCCTGCGGGCTCATAGTGACTGCCCGGAGGAAGTGTGAATTCAGCCATTAAGATCTTGTCCGTGCTCGCAAAGACCTGGTTTTCAACCTGCGTGGTTTCGAATCCGTAGAGGAACTGGGCATACAGGTCCTCGGTGATCTTGCAGGCTCTCTTCTGATCAGGTGGAAACGGTGTATTTCCAATCCACTGAGGTACTTCGCTCTCTTTCGGCATGACAATCCCCTTTCCCGTCGCTGCGGCATCCCATCTCAGATTTTACTTGATGGTGATACATCTGCCATATTATAGATACTCTGGCTCCTTTTTTCAAAAGGTATTGAATCATGCCTTCGGGATGAGTTCTCCTGCACGCTCGTGAACAGGAATTCATTCCTTGAATTATTTTTTATTTTCTTTATAATAGGGCGAATATCGAATTTTAAATATTTGGGCTGTTTCTATGCAGGATTTCAGAGATCTGTCACCTGAAGAGATTCAGACGCTCGAGAACAACGGATGCACCGCCGAAGGCTGGCAGTCGGTTCAGGTGTCCACAGGTTTTGATGTGGAGCGGGTGCGGGATACCTCTTTCTTCGGCGCAGTACGGATCGGTAGCAACAGCTCTCAGGTCACCACCTGCGGATTGAAGCGTCCCTGCGGCATATACCGTGCGTCTGTTGCCGATTGTACAATCGGGGACAATGTCTTCATAGCGAACATCGGCTCGGTAATACGCAATTATGTCATTGAGGATGGGGTCATTATTGAGGATGTATCGAGCATGACAACAGAGGAGGATGTGACTTTCGGCAACGGCGTCCGTATCGAGGTCCTCAATGAGACGGGCGGACGGGAGGTGACCCTGTTCAACGAGATGAACGCGCAGGTTGCCTATGCACAGGCTTTCTACAGGCACGACAGTGATTTCCAGAAAAGACTTCAGCAGCTCATAGAAGAATACGTTTCGCATCAGCGGGCAGACCATGGGCGGATTGCTGCTTCAGCGAGAGTACAGAGCTGCGGCCGCGTGAGAAATGTCAATATAGGTCCACATGCGGTGCTGCAGGGTGTCCTTCGTATAGAAAATGGAACCGTTTTGAGCTGTGCCGAACATCCAACCTTCGTCGGTGCGGGCGTGGTCATGGATCACTTCATACTGTCGGAAGGTTCGAGCGTCGATTCAGGAGCGATCTTGAGTAAAGCATTCGTTGGCCAGGGAGCACAGGTGGGGAAGCAGTGTTCGGTTGAGAATTCCCTGCTCTTCGCCAACAGTGAGGCCTTCCACACGGAGATCTGTTCGGTTTTTGCCGGGCCCTATACGGTTACCCATCACAAGTCAACGTTGCTCATCGCAAGTCTCTGGTCATTCTCCAATGCGGGGAGCGGAACCAATCAGAGTAATCACATGTACAAGCTCGGGCCGGTACATCAGGGGGTCTTCGAGAGAGGCTGCAAGACAGGTTCCTTTGCCTATAACATGATGCCCTGCCACATTCCCGCCTTTACCGCCGTCATCGGCAAGCATATGGCAAACATAGACATACCCAATTTTCCCTTCTCCTATCTTCTCGAGGAGGAGGGCAGGTCATACCTGCTCATGGGCATCAACATCTTTTCCATGGGGACGGTCAGGGATGCGGAGAAATGGCCCGCACGGGACCGGAGAAAGGCTCCCGTCAAACGGGATCAGATCATCTTCGATGTTTTCTCCCCCTTCACTGTTGAGAAGATGCGAAGGGGAAGGAACATACTGCAGGACCTCTATGAAAAGACACCGCGTGAGGAGAAGACTGTTCACTATGGCGGGGTGTTCATAAAGCGTCTGCTCTTGAGGAAGGGTATACGCTACTATACCCTCGCAATCGATTGCTATCTGCTCGGACGTTATTTTGACAGGATCGAAAAACAGACAGGACCGGCCCGGACCTGGGCGGATGTTCAGAAGGGGTGCCGTGCAGATGGCAGTCATGCTCAAGCGGCAGAGTGGGCGGACATGGGAGGTCTTCTCATCTCGGAAGGGCGGATCAGGGACCTGATGGAGTCAGTTCGCAGCGGAAGCATGCACAGCATTTCAGAACTCATGGGCCTGTTCGAAGGGGCCCACCGTGCATACGGTGAGGATGAGTGGGGGTATATATGCGGCGCCTTTGAGCAGGAGTACGGTGCAAGACCGTCCGGGGTGGAGCCTGAACTCTTTCGGGAGCTTGTTGAAAGATGGGCTTCTGCGGCCAACACTATTTCGGTGCTTGTACTGGAAAACACGAAGAGCGAGTTCTCTTCATTTGCACAGATAAGCTATGGTATGGATTGGGGGGCAGAGGAGAGGTCAGATGATTTTCAGGCCGTTCGGGGGACCTATGAGGGGAATCCCGTGGTTCGAAAACTGGTCAGAGAAAAACAACGGGTAGAGAGCCGAGTGGGGAATCTCAATAAACTCGCTGAAAAATTTTCTTAAATCATTTCTCCGATACTATTATATTTAAGGCACATTTCAGAGGAATAGCATAACGGTATGAAGAATTATCGTTTTATGAGCGCTTCGCTAAATCGACTTTCCAGCCTGTCGTAAATAACTGGCATAGGAACTTCAAAGTAGCAAGGTGCTGGTGGACTTCGACGAAGTTTGCCCCAGTCAACCATGTCTCTGTGCTGTACATACGCTGGATGCTGTGGTTTATCATACAATGAGAGGTGCATGAATGAAAAAGGAAGAAATTGCTGAGCGGGTGATACGGGTTACAGCCCGCGAGTTGAAGATGAGCGAGGACCGGATCCAACCCGAACACCACTTCGCCCATGATCTGGGTGCCGACTCCCTCAAGGCCATTGAGCTCGTGGCCGCTTTCGAGGAGGAGTTCGAACTCGATCTCGAAGAAGAGGAAGCCCTTAAGGTTAAAACCGTTGACGGAGCTGTTGATTACTTTGCCGAGCTTTTACCGGAATAGCGGTATGAGGATACCTGCAATGGAATTGAGACCACTTGAGCACGTACAGGAACCCAACCTGATAAAGGAGATCTTTCCCCATTCCATCCCTCCGCTTATTCGGTTCGAGGACAGGATCCGGGAAACCATCGATGGAGAGGAGGTTGAATTCGATCCTCGATCGATGATCGATCGTGATATACATATCACGGATACCACATTCAGGGATGGGCAGCAGTCCCGACCTCCCTACACCAGGAAACAGATGACCAGGATTTTCAGTATGCTTTCAAAGCTGGGCGGCACACAGGGCGTTATTCGGCAGACGGAATTTTTTCTGTATACGAAAAACGACCGGGATACCATCGATGCCTGCAGGAATCTGGGATTACGCTACCCTGAGATAACCGGCTGGATCAGGGCGAATATAGGTGATTTTCGTCTGGTCAAGGAGATGGGCCTGAAGGAATCAGGTTTGCTCACTTCCTGCTCCGACTTTCACATCTTTCACAAACAGAAGCAGACGAGGCAGCAGGCCATGGATCAGTATCTGGAGGTCGTTGAGGCGGCGCTGGAAGCCGGTGTGCGTCCCCGATGCCATCTGGAGGATGTTACCCGGGCCGATTTGAGGGGTTTCGTCATTCCCTTTGTACAGCGGCTCGAAAGACTCACCGAAAATCAATCCGACCACCTGCGGGTCAAGATCAGGCTCTGCGATACTATGGGTTTCGGTCTCTCCTTCCCAAATGTGGCTGAGCCGCGGTCCATCCCGAAACTCATATGGCGCATGAAGGAGGAATGCGGTATATCCGGAGACAGGCTCGAGTGGCATGGCCATAACGATTTTCACAAGGTGCACATCAACGGTGCCACTGCGTGGATCTACGGCGTTGACGCAGTGAACACGACACTTTTCGGATTTGGCGAACGAACCGGCAACCCACCACTGGAGGGAGCAGTCATGGAGTATATCGCGCTCAAGGGTGACCTCTGCGGTATAGACCTCTCTGTCATCACAGAGCTGGCAGAGTACTTTCAGAGGGATGTGGGGGCCTCGATTCCCGCGAACTACCCCTTTGCGGGGCGTGACTTCAACACGACGCGGGCCGGAATTCATGCTGGAGGACTGCGCAGCAATGAGGAGATATACACCATATTCGATACCAGGGAACTGTTGGGTCGTCCACCTCGGGTTGCGATTACCGACAAGTCGGGAACCGATGGCGTTGCGCTCTGGGTAAACGAATTTCTTGGTCTCGAGGGGGACAAACGCCTCTCACTCACCAAGGTCGTGAAAATACAGCGCTGGGTCATGAACCAATACGAAAAGGAGGGTCGTCTGACGGCCATCTCAGAGGAAGAGCTCGAAGAACAGGTTGAGCTGCACTTCCCGGAGCTCTATGCCCAGGCAAGGTCCCGCAGAAAGTGAGAAGGTGCCGCTCCTGTTTTGGCGGTATACACAAATCTTATAATTAGTGCGTGGTGAATAATACGTTATTTTGAATGAAACCTACAATGTTTGTTACATAACGCCTTGCAGCGAGACGAGATAAGCACTAATTATTGAACTGGTGGATAATTCGTAAGAATTATTTACCAGGAACTAATGAAACGGGGAAAAACATGTTAGTCGTTGTGAAGAAAAACCACGATGAGGTGAGCAGAGAGGCAGCACGAGTTGTGTCAAACATGCTTCGTGAAAAACCTTCCAGTATTCTGGGACTGGCCACCGGGACCACGCCCCTGGACCTGTACAACGAGCTCATACGAATGTACAAGGAGGAGGGACTTGATTTTTCAAAGGTCACGACCTTCAATCTTGATGAGTATATCGGCCTGCCGCCGTCCCATCCGGAGAGTTATCACTACTTCATGTATGAGAACCTCTTCAAACACATCAATGTACCGGAGCGGTTCATACACGTGCCTTCGGGCATGGTTGACGTCAGTGAAGTACACCGCATCAACAGGTTCTGTGAATGGTACGAGGAGCAGATTGTCCGCTTCGGCGGAATAGATCTCCAGCTGCTCGGAATTGGCGCCAATGGACACATCGGTTTCAATGAACCGGGCTCTTCGCTGGGATCCCGAACGCGCATCAAAACTCTTTCGGAGAACACGAGGAAGGACAACTCCCGCTTCTTCGACAATGACATGGATCAGGTTCCCAAGTACGCAATCACCATGGGCATCGGCACGATTCTCGATTCAAAAGTCATACTCCTCGTCGCAAGCGGCAAAAACAAGGCCAAGGCTATCAAGGCTACGGTCGAGGCCCCCATAACAAGCCAGGTACCTGCCAGTGCGGTGCAGATGCATAAGAGGGCCATCCTCATCGTTGATGAAGATGCGGCATCCCAGCTCGATGGTACATATGACGAGTTTGTCACCAATCTCGAGTGATAAACAGTGCTGCCTGGAGTTACAGTGGAGGTGCTTCGGGAAGAATCATCTGGAGTGTATATATGAAATTCAGCATTGTTCGGTTCCCCGCAGCAGGATTTTAACATCAACGACGGTTGAGCCTTTACCTTTTTCATGTACGATGAGCGGGTTTATATCGAGTTCGTTGATCATGGGACATTCCAGTGCAAGCTGGGAGAGCCTTCCTATGCATTCGACAATACTCTGAATATCCCGTTCCGGTCTCCCTCTGAATCCTTCCAGTACGGGGTAAGACCTGATTTCCCTGATCATTTTTTCTATTGAAGCTGTATCCACCGGTGCAATCCGAAAGCTGACATCTCTGAGTAATTCGACGAATATGCCGCCCAGACCGAACATGAGCACGGGCCCGAATGAGGGGTCTCTCTTGAGTCCCAGTATGACTTCTTCTCCATCCTCTATGTATTTACTGACGAGTAAACCGTCGACATGAGATGTCTTACCGGCACGATCCATGTTTGCAACTATGGTCCTGTATGCAGCTTTGGCCTCTTCTTCCGAACCAATATTGAGTATGACGCCGCCGGAGTCGAATTTATGCTGTATGCTTTCAGAGTGTATCTTCATGACAACGGGATAACAGATCTTTTCTGCAATTTCAACTGCCTCTGTTTCCGTTTTCGCAATGTAGAGCGGCAGCACGGGAAATCCATATGCATATAACAGTTCTGTGGCTGTTTTCTCTGTGAGGAAGCTTTTTCCCGCCTGTATGCTCACATCAATAGGGGCCTGCGCCTTCTCCTGGTTCGTGTCGGAGAACACCGGTACAGTGGAGGATGTGCGTGTAAGCCTCTCATGAATCCTGCATGTTACGGCAAATGTTTTACACATGTCCTGGAGACGCTGAAAATGGGGTATGCCCGAGCTTTCAAGGTAATCAACTCCCGCTTGTACATCTTCCCCGCCCATGAATGTCGCATAGAGCGGTTTATCAAATTTCTTCGATATGGACTTTACCCCTCTCGCTATGGCACCTATATCGGTCATCGATTGGGGGGTCAGTATGACAAGTGTGCCGTCCACGTTTTCGTCTTCCTGAGACAATTTCAACGCCGCAGTATAGCGTTCGGCTTTTGCGTCGCCCAGTATGTCGATTGGATTGGTAATGCTGGACGAATAGGGAAGATGTTTTTTCAAAGAGAGAGTCGTATGTTCCGAAAATGATGCAATTTTGAGGCCCTCATCAACTGCAAAATCTGTAGCGAGTACACCAGGCCCCCCTGCATTTGTCATGATTGAGACACATCTTCCGTGAGGGAGTGGCTGGTTGACAATGCACACTGCGCTGTTGAGCAGATCTTCAACTGTGCGGCATCGTATAATTCCCGCCTGCCGCAGTGCGGCATCGCACACTTCATCGCTGCCTGCAAGGGCGCCTGTGTGAAGTGAAGCTGCCGAGGCACCCTGCTCTGTTGCTCCCGATTTCAATATCAGAACCGGCTTTTCCTTTTCCTCGAGAAGTGTTCTGGCAGCATCCATGAGGGCACGACCATCACGAATTTCTTCAAGGTAGAGGAGAATGACCTCTGTCCTTGGATCGTCCTTGAGATAGAGGAGCAGATCGATTTCATCGATGTCGGCTCTGTTGCCAAAACTCACGAATTTGGAAAATCCGATATGATGTGCCCGTGCATAATCGAGCACAGCCGTGCAGAGAGCACCGCTCTGTGAGAGAAGGGCAATGGATCCCTCCTCCGGCATTTTTCGTGCAAAGGATGCGTTGAGGCTGCAGGCAGGATCGGTGTTGATCAGCCCAAGACAGTTGGGTCCGATGAAGGATATGCCGTAACGATCTGCGATATCCTTTACTTGCCGTTCCCGCTTTGCACCGGCCGGGCCTGCTTCACGGAAACCCGCCGATATGATTATGGCTGTTTTTATTCCCTTCTGTCCGCACTGTTCCATTGCAAGGTGGCACACGGTACTCGGAAACACGATAACAGCCAGATCAATATCATCTTCAATGTCAATGACATATTTATATGCATCTATATCGCAGATCGAAGGTTCCCGGGGGCTCACCGGGTAGAGTTGTCCGCGGTAACCGTCCCTCATGATATTGTAAAATATGTCGAAGGGAACCGAATCCCTGACCCGGTTGGTCCCCACAACTGCGATGGAGCGTGGGTAGAAAAGGTTGTTGAGCTGATCCTTCGTCGTGGGCACTTGTTCGCAATCCATCAGGATCTATTTTCCAGAGTATTCTGTATTAAATCGACCGCAGCAGCAACGGTCTGCACTGAAAAAGCCTCTTCTTCGTTCATCTCGATATCGAACTCTTCCTCGAATGCGGCAACCAGTTGTATGCTGTGCATGGAATCTGCTCCAAGATCGAAAATAAAATTGGCATTCGGCGTTATCTCCACTTCATCTATCCTGAGTATCTCGGAGATAACCTTTTTCACACTCTTTTCGATGGTCGATCGATCCACGGGCGCCTCCTCTGTTTCACTCATGGGCCTGGTGATCCGTGTGGGGCGGTGAGTAGTTCATGATGTCATCAGAATGACAGGGCAGTTTCGGCGTTGCAGATGGACCTGCTGTACAACTGATTCATTATAGAACACTCTTCACACGGTTTGCAACGTATATATGCAAGGGGAATGTGTTACCTATGTATGTATCCATCCAGTGTGTAGGGGAAATATCTCCTTGACAGTGGCTCTGCGGCGCGTATAATAGAGTTGCAGAAAAAGGGGGAAGCGCGGATTGCAAAGGGAATCCTTCGGTACAGTAAAGGTTCAGTGTGTCTATCCAACGACGATTCATCCCTTCTATCACCTCGCGGCACATATCACCATTCAGGACCAGGCACAGTTCAGAGTAAAAAGTGTTTCCGTAAACAGGAAACCCGTGCTGGATTTCTTCGTGTATCACAACAGCCGCTTTCAAAAGAACGGAGCGGTACGGGCTTCAGGAAACAATACCCTCATTATCAGGTTTGATTGGAAAGCAGAGGAAGATATAAAGGTCGCCATTGCCGGTGCGCTGAACAGCACCGATGGACAGGTGGTCATAAAAACCAGTGCGTCCGCCCCTGCCCATGGCGGGTACTGGGACCCGAAGTGGCCCTTCTACTCGAGCATCGTCTGCACTGAAACAGCAGGTCTGTCCCGGCTAAACGAGCCTGTGCACACCACGCTTGCATTTTACAGCGACCGGGTGGAGGATCCCGAACGTGAGCTCAGAATCGTGAGGCTAGATCCGAAAACCGGCGAGGCAGAAGAGATACCTTCCCAGGTCTATTCGGTTGAGCGCTACCATCACGATGAACCGGGTGAGCGGTATCAGCCGACTACCATCTGCGAGGTGGCCTTTCCCGCTACAGTACAGGCATACAACTCTCAAGTGTATCTTGCATTCTACGGCAACAGGGATGCCGCGATACCCAAATACCACTCAGCACTCGAGATGAAGGGCACGGGCCTCGGCCTTTCCCTGGAGAATCAGCACTACCGAATCAGGCTCTCTGAAACCAGCGGCGCCATCGATGAAATCACCATGAAGACTGGATCGAAGTACACATTCGAGCATCATCTCGAGACCAATGGAGCACTTCACTGGAATCCGGGTATCTATGCACCTCCACGGCCGTGGCTTCACGCGTCCGATTGGAACCCGCCCGGGCGGTATTCGGAGATGCATGGTCCGGTTTTCACCATGACGAAGAGAAGCGGTACCATGGATCATTATCCTGAAGCTGAAATCTCTGTCACCTATTTCTTTTATGACAAGGTACCGTGGGTGCTCATGACCTCGACCATCGAGATCAGGAAGGACATTTCAGTCAAGGCGCTGCGAAACGGTGAAATCGTGCTCAACAGGGAGCTCGTCGATGAGTTTGCCTGGAGGGAGCCGGACGGAACCTCCGGATCAATGGTGATAGAGGACAGCCCGAGACACCCTCGGCATGCAAAGGTCCTTCCCTACAACACGCCGTGGGCGTGTTTCATCAGCAGGGAGCATGAATGCGGCCTGGGTATGATTACCGTGGAACTGACCAATTTCAGGAATGATGGCGGTATGTGCAGAACCTTTCGGCCCTACTCATATCTTCAGTGGGGTCCCTGGGCATACTATGCGAGGCCGCTGGTGTACACCTTCATTTCGAGCGGACCGGGGAGGCTTATTCCCGTTCCGGCCGGGAATATGTACTACGAGAAGATGGCCTTCGTTCCCGTGGAACTCGAAGACGAAAAGGCAGGGTTCAGGTTCCTCGATCAGGTGCACCACCAGCTGAAAAACCCCCTCTCGGTCAGTATTGTTGAAGATACCGATCAGCGGGCACCGAAAAAGTGGGTGGCCCCTGTGCTCGTTGAAGAGTTCGAGGAGATGTAAGTTGTACAGTTGCCGGATGAGTACTTCATAGAGATAATTCTTGCATATTGTCTGTCCTGGTATACAATGGATGTGGTGCCTTGTTCCTGGCCTGCCTTGAAGAGGGATGGTATGTGATGCGACGCTGAGAAGCGTGGGCTTTACATAATTCTAAAGGAGAAAAGGAGGTTTTATTAACTATGGATGAAAATCGTGATGTACCGGGCATCTTCAAGGAGAAGATGTCGCGGAGGACCTTTATCAAACGTACCGCTGCAGGTGCAGCCGGTACAGCGGTTCTTCTTAGTCCTGGTATGAAACTTTTGGCTAAGAAGAAGGATGCACTCGAGTTTGTTGTCTGGAACTACTCCCTCGAGACCATTCAGGACAATATCAAAAAGTTCGAGGCCGGGCACCCCGGTATCACGGTAAACCTTACCGACTACACCTGGCCGACCTACCACGATACACTCGTCCTCAGGTTCAAGGGAAAGACCAGAACAGACATCATCTACAACGGTGAAGACTGGCTCCCTGAATGGGCTGCAGCAGGATGGGTTGCTCCTCTCGAGGACTACTTCCCGGAGATCAGGAAGTACAAGGCGAAGACGGCAAACTATGCACTTGCAGACATGACCTACGAGGGGAAGCTCTACGGGCTCTCCTACTACGCAGACCTCATCACCTTCCAGTTCAACGAGAAGATCCTGAACAAGTACAGGATCGATCC
>JAGLSF010000279.1 GCA_023136305.1 Spirochaetota bacterium | reverse complement strand
CTTCTGAGCATAACCCTATTTTTATATAATGTAAGGGGCAGACCCTCTGGATCTGTGAAAGGTGTGAGGTGCATACCTGAATCCTGTAAGCCCGCCCGGTGTCCATGCATGAAAAAAGTATATATTTTCCTTCTCGCTGTTTTCTCTGTAATTTTCGTACTTCAGGCAGAATGGTTCTGTCTGGCATCGAAGAGCGCGGAGTTCAGATACTTCTTCAGAGACACACCCGAGGAGCTGCTTGCCGATTTGAGCATTGAGGAAAAAGTCGGCCAGATAATGATCTTCGGTTTTACCGGCGATGCACTGGACAGGGATTATGAAGCGTGGGTAGCAGACGGGAGTCTAGGCAACATCAAGATTTTTTTACGAAATGTTCGGTCGCATACTCAGCTTCGGGCATTGACCGATCGAATTGCCCAACTCGCTCTGAGTTCACCCCACGGGATTCCTCCATTTATTGCAACCGATATGGAGGGTGGAACGGTCAACCACGTGCGCTACAGGGGGATATATCTTGCACCTGCTGCAGGTCTGCTGGGTGCAGCCGCGCGTGTCGAGTACAGTCATCAGGCCGCACGTCTTATTGCCCTCACCCTCTATAACCACGGGGTGAATATGAACTTCGCTCCCTGTGTGGATGTGCTTACCAATCCTCTGAACCGTGTCATCGGCACACGGTCCTACGGTTCAGACCCGGAGATCGTGTACTCAATGGCCACAGCCTTTATAGAGGAGCACCGAAAACTGGGTATACTCACGACGGCAAAGCATTTTCCCGGACATGGTATGACCGCCTATGATTCACATCTCTTTTCAGCCATTGTTGATATGGAGCAGTCGGAACTGCACGATGTACACGCCTATCCCTACCACCAGCTCATTAAGCAGAGAAAGCTCGATGGCATCATGGTTTCCCATGTCACCTACAGCCGTATCGATCCCATATATCCTGCCTCTCTTTCCTCGAAGGTCATCAACGGGTATCTCCGTGACGATCTTGGATACCGGGGCATCGCGGTTACCGATGACCTGGAGATGCAGGGTACTCAGACATACGCTGGCGACATCGTGAAGGCATTTCTCCTCGCGTTCAGAGCAGGCAATGATCTTTTTCTCATCTCACATACGAAAGAAACACAGAGACGGCTGCTCCAAGAGGCTGCCAAACTGATTGAAAATGGAGTACTCAGTGAAACTGAGCTCGATAAAAAGGTGCTAAAGATACTTGAGGCCAAACACCGTTACCTTATCCGATTCTACGGGACCCACGGTGGAACTGTTGTTCAGCAAAAGCTGCTGCAGCAGTCGATCAATGAGAATATACGGCTGACGGCTGACGGTATTGTTCTCATGTCCTCACAGATCGATGCTTCGCCGCCCTCTTTTTTCAGGCAGATGGAGAAGGAGGAGAAGAGGGGGCTCATTCTCTCACCGTCAAAGAGTTTTGGATTCCGCGCAAAGCGATATCTCCCCTTTTGGGATATCATCGACATTGGCTTTTATCCCGATAAATACGAAAACAGGGAAAGGGTGGACCAGACGAGGGAAAAATTGAAGGAGTACGATGTCATTGTCCTCGGATTTGCAAATGAGAGACATATCCCATGGGCACGGGCATGTATGAAGGTTGATGTGCCCTTTGCGATTCTTTCCTACGACAACCCCCAGTACGCCCAGCGTTTTGCACCCCATGCCCTGTTCATCGCCACCTGTTTTGCTCCATACAATCCGGCTGCTGACGCTCTTTTTGTGTCAGTTTTTGAAACGGGTAGGTTCAGCCACAACTTTCCCTATAATTTCTGAATCCATGTAGAGAGGTTCTTTCTTATGAAAACAGAGCATCTGCCGCCCTATTTTTCGACCGGTGATTCAGGTTCATTCGCACAGAAGACCCTGCAGGTTCGAAAACCTTCAATCGTAGACAAGATAATCGGGGCAAACGAGTTTACAGACGAACAGCGGCAGGCGATGGCAGCGCTGAAGGAAGAGCTCTTGTACGGAACAATCAGTGATCCCTTTAGCCCAGCACCATACAGCACCGACGGCCTTGACGGTGATTCACGGCAGATGTGGCAGGATGAGATGCCTGCCTATTGCGGGAGGTCCTGGCTTGACATTCCCTTCTACTTTGCTGAGGCGCTGCTCTACTTTAAAATATTGATCGCCATCGGTTATTTCGACCGCCTGTCCTCCTTCTATATGCGAGATCCCTATAAACCCTTCAAGAAGAAGGAGCTCTATTCAGAGGATGGAGGGCTCGCGATTGGGCGCGCACTGTGTAAAACGATCGAAGAAGTGAAGAGTCCCGATAAACGTCTTAGGGCTATTCTTCACAACTCACTGTGGGGGAACAGGGTGGACCTCAGCCTCTTTTCTATTGCAGAGAAATCGAGGGGCAGGGTGCTTGATGAGCGGGGTGAGAATCTCCTGATCGATCATTCCACTGAGCTCGTGGACCTCATTGGCAGGGCTGCACGCGTCGATGTTATTCTTGATAATACAGGCCAGGAGCTCGTGAGCGACCTGATTGCTGTCTGGCATGTGCTGACCATTTCTCCGCACAGGACAGTCCACCTGCATGCCAAGCGCTACCCTTTCTACGTGTCCGATGCCATGATCACTGATATTGATGAAACAATAGAGGCGCTCTCCCGGGACAGCAGCCCGGCACTCAAAAGGGTGGGGAAAGGGATTCGCTCGTTTCAAGAGCGGGGCCGGCTGCACATGGGGGATCATTTTTTCTGGAACGGACCGCTGCACTATCCCGATCTCCCCTCCGAACTCCTGCAGGAGCTGTCAAGGTCCGATGTGGTGCTGCTGAAGGGCGACATCAATTACAGGCGCCTAATTTCGGACAGGAAGTGGAATGTATCAGAGGACCTGGCAGATATCGCGCACTACTTTCCAGCAAGCATTGCTCTGCTCAGGACCATGAAGAGCGAGGCCATTGTTGATATCGATGAGGAGTATGCACTTAAGCTCGATGCGGAAGACCCCGAGTGGAAGGTAAACGGAGAGCGGGGTATCATACGTGTGGTCGAGAAAGCAGCCATGTGAAAGGATACAGCCTGTTCAAGCGTTCTCTGCCGAAGGGTACTCGATTTTAATGATCCTGTATGTTTTCTCCCCGCCGGCAAGATCGAGTCGAATGGTT